>JARYLX010000142.1 GCA_029907415.1 Melioribacter sp. | reverse complement strand
TTCGTTTAAAGACTGGAATTTTGAAGTTGGAATTGTTGACTTCCCCTCAATAATTAATGATGAAGAAGTTTTTCTCTGCTGGCGAAGTGATGAAGAGGATATTAAATTTTATCATGGAATTACAGAAGGTTATATAGGAAGAAAACCTATACCTGAAGAATATTTATAATTTTTGAAACCTTATAATTTTTTTATCAGATATTGACAAATTGCTAATATTTATAACCTCTATTTATCTCATAATTATTATTTCCACACCAAAGTTTTAAAGATAATCTTCCCTTTAATTTTCAATTAAGATTTAACTTCTTCAATTCGATATGAATGAGTTATCTCAACAGCTTTTTGAAGCATTGCTGTTACACTGCAATAAGTTTTCTGAGATAATTCAATTGCGCGTTCTACTGCATCTACCGGTATATCTTTTCCATAAAAGACATATTCAAGGTGAATTTTAGTAAATACCTGTGGATGAGTTTCCTGAACTTCCGCAGAAATATTCATTTCGAATCCATCAAGTTTTATTTTCTTTTTTTGCAAAATCACAGCCACATCACTGCCTGTGCAGCCTCCCAGAGCAATTAATAGTAATTCTTTCGGTCTTATTGCAGCATCACTTCCACCAAATTGTTCTGGTCCATCCATCACAACCCAATGATTTGAATCAGTTTTACCAAGAAAAGTAACCCCCTGTATATGTTTTACAATTGCTTTTTTTGTAGCCATAATTTCTCCCAAATAAAAATTTTTGTATGTATGAGATGTAGTTATTTATAATTAGATTCAATTGAAATTTCAGGATGAGAGAATCAAGTAAATACAGTACACTTGTTTCACTTTCTTAAAAGATATAAAATAAGAGATATAATTATGCTTAGAATTATTGAAGTAACAATGGGGAAATAAAATGTAAAATTTTTCCCTTTGATTAAAATATCCCCCGGCATTTTACCAATGAATGGAATTTTATCCCATAGTGTAATTAACAAGCCAAGTACTAAAAAAATAATTCCCCCAAGAATCAAAAATTTTCCAATTGTTTGGAACTCGTTCATAGGACCATCTAATTTTTGTTAATAAAATCAATTATAAAGTTAAATTAAACTATCAGCCATTTTCTTTAGCAAGTCTTGCAATTTGCAGTAGATAAAATCTCAATAGTTCCTGATTTTTAGGGCTCAACGGCTGGTCTTCAATTTTTATTATTGATTCAACTTCTTTTAGTGCACGAATAATATTTATTGGCACTTCTGTCATTCCCTGAGAAATAATAGATAGATATTCAAATGCTGCAGTTAAAAATTGCTGCATATTATCATCGAAAGAAGCTGTGGTCAATAATCGTGGTGATACTTTTAATTTTTTCGGGGTAAATAAATATTCTTTTACAGGAACATTTGAAGATAATGAATTAAGTGCAATTGCAAGTTCAACAAAACTTGCAACTCGTTGATAGATTGGTTCTTCTAATAATTCCCATATTTTTGCTCTCCATTTCGATATTTCAACAGGAATCAAAAGTAACTTTTCAATTTCCTTAATCCATTCCTTATCGATGTTTCCATTAATCAGACTCAACAAATCATCAATATTTGTATTAAAAAAGTTTGGTTGAAGCAATACCGCAACATCAGGTCTAAGAGTTGGAAGCAAATCAGGAATAAATTTGTCTTTAGTAAAAAATTCTGTTACATCGAGACCGTGTCTTCTCAATAATTCTTTCTGGAACAATGGTAAATATTTATAAAATGAATCAATATCTTCTCGTAATGCAATTAATGCAGAATTACCTGCTGGGAATGCTTTTTCAATTTTGCTAAGGTAAGTTAAATTAACATCTTGATAAATTCTTAGAGTATGAAGAATTTCATAAACTGACAGATTAGGGAGAATTCTACTCAGAATTAAATTTTCAGATTCTCCTTCTGGAAATTCTTTTTGTGAAAAATTGTTCAGAGCTCTAAACAAACCAGTAGTCAACTGGTTAATCCCAAGAATCATTGTTTGAGATTGATTATGAGCAATAGCTCTTAATAAACTTCCATAACGTGCAAATGGAATAGTGCCAGCAATTCTTTCAAGTATTTTTTGGCCTATTAATTCACTCGAACCTTGTCCTGGTCGAACTGTAGGTCTATCTCTTAGTGCCGGAATTGTTCTTCCAATAAAGTAGGAAATGATGTGAATTCCTACAACATCTTCTTCTCTTCCATAAAGTATCTGACGAAAGTTTTCTGTATAAATTTTCAAAAATTCATCGTAAATAGAATCTCTTTTGCCAATAGTTAGTCTTTCTAATTCCTGCAATCCTCTTGTTTTATATTGAAGTCTTGTTTCGGAAAGAGGTTCACCTGCTCTTAAAATTTCTTCTCTATAAAATTTTTGAGTTTCTTTAACATGGTATAAAAGTTCAGCAAAATCTTTTACAGATAAATATCTAACTCTTTCAGAAATATTGCTTTGAAAAGTAAGTAAGTCTTTGCAAGAAAAAGCACCTACCAATGGAGTAGAAGCATAATCAGTACTTCTTTTTGTTGAAGCTTCAAGATACTTTGAAAATCTTTTTGAGGTATCATCAGATTTTATAAATACCGGCTGACCTGCAACATTCGAGTAATATCCGCCCTGTCGCTGCATTGGTTCACCGCTTCCCATTTTTATTCTTATTTTTCCAATCAAATTATGAGAAGCAATCCACTTCATTAATTCAAATTTTGCTTCTTTGAAAAGATTCATTCCTGCAGTTTGACCTACTTGTTGACTTAAATCGGAACCGGCAACAAAAACTTCTGTAATTATTTCTGCAAATCGTTCATGTGTTTCTTGATTCATTCTTCTACTTTGATTTGAATATTCCCATATTTTATTCAAATAATCTTCGAGATTTTTAACCGAGTCAATATCTTCAAATAAAGGTACTATCCATATATTAGGAATTTCAATATTGCTGTTATCTCTTAAAATTTGTTCACGCTTGGAGTATAATTTTCTATCAAGTGAAATTAATGGTTCCGGTTTTGTAGTCATGCTAACTTGTATTGCTAAAACCATTCCGGGATTTCCATACTTGCCTGAAATTTCATTTATTTCATTTATATTATGAACAGTAGTATCAATTGCAAATTGGTCTTGAGCAGTTATTAATTTTTGATGAATACGAGGTGTTATAACAATTCTCTTTAAAAGGTCACGATACATTCCGGCTTCTATAAAAAATTCCAGATTAGTAATATTTTTTTGAATTACTGGAATAAGTGAATGAAGAGTTTTTCTTAATTTTTTATTCAAAGCAAAATAATATTCAAGAGTATCTCTGCGTTTGCGGCGAAGTTCAAGCATTTTTCTTTCTAGCCTGTCGTTATGCCGCCACATTTTAGTAAGCGGGTCCTCAGCAATATGAAGTTTAATTCCGAGCTTTCTTAATCTGCTCATCTCTACATTGAAAGGAAGAGTTCCTTTGTATCTTTTCTCCAGTTGATGTGTAAGTAAAGTTATTTCATTCAATAAATCAGTAAATCGTTTGTTGTTCACTGGTAATTTTTCTATTTCCTGAATTAGTAGAGGTTCTATGGAAACAGAACTATCATACTTCATAACCATTTCAATAATTTTTGCCTGTTGAGCAACATTTTCAATAATAACGGCAGCTAAAAGACTATGTCCCTGTCCAGATGGGCGATTGCTTCCATCCCAATCACCCCAGAATGAAAGAAAAGCATTAAATGGATAATCAGTATTTATGCGGAAGTAATCCTCTACCGTGATAATAGATTTTAAATCAATAAGTAATTCATGAGGTTCTTCACTTGATATTATCGGTACATTTTTGCCAAAATATTCTTTTATAATTTCTTCTTTTAATCTTTCAATCAAGCTAAATGAAACATCTTTATTCCTGATTAAATTATCAATTAACTTCTCAAATAAAATTTCTGCTTTAATTGAGTACATTTGAGTTGGATGTACAGTCCTGTCATATAATCGATTTTGAAATGCTTCTTTTCTTCTTTGCAAATCATCTTTATAAAATTCTTTTTCCAAAATTTCTGTTGTTGTTTTTCCATTATTAGAAAAATTAATATTTGCCAGCTCATTAATAATTGCAATTCTATCTTCTAATCTCTTTCTAAATAATTGTAAGCGTTCGGGCAGATATTCATTAATCAATCTTTTATAATTTTTTTGTACGTCAACTTCGTTATTTAACATTTTTGCCTGTTCATCGTATCGCAGTTTGAAATTCTCTTTTAATTTTTCTTCAACATAATTCCAACCATTAATTCTATCAGTTAAATCAAATACCTTTTTAATTCCTATTGACTTTACATTAAGTTTTCTTCTGTTATAATTGGAGGCTTCTTCATCTATCAATCTATTTAAATCAATTAATACGCGGCGAGTTTTTTTCAAAAGTGCTTCTGCATTATCTGTTCCTCCAAGTGTTAAACGAAATGTTTTTCTACCAGCATCAAATCCCTGTTCAGTTCGTGCAAAAGTCGAAAGAGACACCATGCCTATTCCCTGCCTTGCAAGTCCAGTTGCTAGCCAATCAAGTGACAATCCTGCAGGAAGATTTCCCACAATCAATTGAGGATACATACTTCCTGCTGGTGGCTTTATAGTTATATTGTATTTATTTCTATCACCAGGAAGATTACGTACGGCTTCAAGCAAAGCATTACTTCTTTCAAAAAAGATTTTGTTTCTTAATCGATAATATGCATTTATACTCTCTGACCTATTTCGATAAAATAAATAGGAAAGAAAAATTGCAGCTATATTTGGTTTTATAGTAGAATTAATTTCATTAAATCTGTTAAATATTTTTTTATTTCTGATTTCTACCACAGACAATCTCGCCCCAGCAAATGAATCTGTTTTTGACATCGAATGAATTGTAATAACATTATCTGCCTGCTCACTTGTGATATATCCCTCTTTTTCAAGTTCATCACTCAACTGGCGAGCAGTTTTTATAATCTTAAATTCATTTGAAGGAATCACATTTTGATATGAAAGATCATCAATTACAATTATGTTTTTTTCAAGCAGCCATTTCAGAAGATTTTTTATGTCGTTTTCATTAAATATTTGCCCTGTAGCATTGTGAGGATTATTAAGAACAATTGCGCCATAATTTTTCCAATTACGATCCTGATTTAATTTTTCTTGAACTGCTTTTTTGATTTCTTCAATATTTAATTGAAAATCTTCTGTAAGAGGAACAACCTTTACCCTTGGGAAACAATGTTCATATGTCCAGCTTAAATCTGGAATTATTACTTCTTCAATGCCGCAATGAAATCCAAGAAGACTTAATGCTGTTCTCGAAGAACCGCTTACTACAATACAGTTATCAGGCTTATATTCAGAATGATAATTAAGAAAAGCACTCAGATAACTATTAATAATCCCATCTAAATATTCTTTCGAGTCAATATTCTCGATTAAATTATCAAGAAGTTCTTTTGCATTTGTTTCAAAAAATTTGTCATATTGAAATCGTCCCAAGAATTTTTTAATGCTGGTATCAATAATTCTTCCTTTTTTCAAATATACTTCTATTACTTCGTTGATAGCTGTACTTCTTTTATCAATTATTTCTTCAGTTCTTTTCTCTATCTGTTTAATTTGTCTGTCAAGAATTTCAAAGCCTGATTTTTGCGAAAATGATTTTTCAAACTCCGGTTCAACTAAAATTTCATACTTGCTTTCTTCTTTATTATATAATTCAGAATAATTCTTCAATAGAAATGCTAATAATTCGATTTCAGTTGAAGATGGTGTTCCTTTTAGTTGAAAGTGAATTGTTTCAATTATCTTAATAAAATCTGAATTGCCAAGAACAAAAGTTAATGAGAGATTTTCAAAATGCTTTGATAGTACTTTTGGAGTAATAATTCTAATTACTCTGTTCATCATCTTTGCTTCTCTTGCAAGCGAAAGATGATTTGGGGCATCATTTACTTCTACAAAAAAAAGTGGATATTGCAAACTTAATTCTCTTAAAGAACGTCGTGTTTGCTCTTTTGTTAATTTGCCAATTAATAAAAAGTTTGGTTGCTCAGAATATTTTTCAAGATAAGATTTTAAATTACTCGTAAATTCTGTTTCATCTCCGCTTAATGAATAGAAATTTAGAGTTGAAAAATTTTTCAGATGTTCGGGTAAATTAACCCCAAACAAAAATATATTTGCAGGAAGATAAATTAGAAAATTAGACAACGAATGAAAAAGAACTCTCAAAGTTTCGCTAATACCGCCAGAAGCAAGTATAATTTCTCTTTTACCTGTTTTGTCTCCTAAATCATAAGAAAGTGGTTCCTGCTGATACTTTACAAGCCAATCAATAAAAAAATTTATCAGGATATGTGGGTTAGTACGAACAAATCCTCCTCGCGGCGAGTATGGAGCACTTTTTTTAATAAGTTCTGCCAGAAATTTTAATTTATTTTCTTCTTCCTTTTTCCAGCCTAATTCATTTAGAATCTCTTCAAGATTATTTATGCCTAATTTTTTTTTCTCGATATCAATTCCCAAAATCATTCGAAGATAAGCAGAGTAAAGACTTTCATCCTGAACAGGATTGCCAATATGAAAATTTACTCTTTCTTCAGGGGGCACCTGTGAAGTTATCGTTGTCTCACTAATTTCAGAAACTTTTGCTGCTTTAACCTGCTTAAGTTGAAAAATATCGAGAAGATTTTTTTGGTTATTCATAAATACTATTCTTTCTTATTCTTATCTTTTGGTTGAACTGAATTCAAATAATTTTGAAGAAATTTTTGAAACATTCCGATTAGTTCTGTTCCCTGTGCTAAGTCATTATGAGACAAAGTAACTACGGTTCTTGCATTTTTTAATGATTGACTTGCTTCTGCTAATCTTGCTGCTTGTGGTGTTAATATCAACAGTTCTGGATTATTCTTTAACAATTCTAATTCTTGTTTTTCATATTCAAGCTGCATTTTTTTTCTTTTGAGCTCTTCTGATACTCTTTTATCTGCAAGTTCAGATTCTTTTTCCAGTTCTACTTTTTTCAAATCATATTTTTTTAATTCAAGTTCATTTTCTAATAGTGCAATTTTTTCATCAGCTTCTATTTTAGCTTTAGCAGCAGATATTCTTACTTTTTGATTTAAAAGCTCAGTTTGTTCAAATATTCTTGCAGATTCCTGCTGACGTATTGCCTCTGCAATTTTTGAATCCATTATTTCAAATGACTGGATTGCAATAGAAATAACTTCCAGCCCAAACTTTTCTTTACTAATATTAATCCTTTCAATCAAAAAATTATAAATCTTTTCTGACGATAATTCTTCTATCTCAAATTTTTCCGTAAATTCTCTTACAAGACTATGAATAACTGTTTCAAGTTCTTTTGTTGCTTTTTGGACTGCCGATTTGTTCCATCCTCCCGTCTTGATTAAAGAATTAATATTTTCCAGCGAAAGAGCTACTGCAACTGATAATTTAACTTTGACATCAAGACTACCTCTGGCAGAAGCATCTATACTTAATTGTGATGAATAAATTGTCTTTGGTAAAACAAGACTGAAATGCCGAGGGTAAAATCTTCCCTTTCTTAATATAATCTTACCATTTCTTTC
>JARYLX010000141.1 GCA_029907415.1 Melioribacter sp. | reverse complement strand
CTTGGCACAGAAACATTATCTAAGAACCAGTCATAAAGAGGTCGAAGATTTTCAAATTCAAGAGTACAGATTGAATGAGTTATTCCTTCAATTGAATCTTCGAGTCCATGAGCCCAATCATAAGTTGGATAAATACACCATTTATTTCCCTGGCGGTGATGAGGCTGATGAATAATTCTATACATTACTGGATCTCGCATGTTTAAGTTAGGGGAAGCCATATCAATTTTTGCACGAAGAGTTTTTGCTCCATCAGGAAATTCACCTTTGCGCATCCTTTCAAATAAATCAAGATTTTCCTGAATAGTTCGATTTCGATATGGACTTTCTATTCCAGGTTCTGTTAATGTTCCTCGTGTCTTCCTAATTTCTTCTGCACTTAAATCGCAAACATAAGCTTTACCTTTTTTAATTAGTTCTACTGCCCATTGATACATTTGCTCAAAATAATCTGATGCAAAAAATAATCTGTCTTCAAAATCTGCTCCAAGCCATTTTACATCCTCAATTATCGAATTAACATATTCTACTTCTTCCTTTTCAGGATTTGTATCATCAAATCGAAGATTAAATTTCCCTCCGTAATGTTGAGCAATCCCATAATTTAAGCAAATTGCTTTTGCATGGCCTATATGAAGATAACCATTAGGTTCTGGAGGAAATCTGGTATGGACTCTCCCACCCCACTTATTTGTTCTGATATCTTCATCAATAATTTCATAAATAAAATTCTTTGGCTTTTTTTCTGACCGATTTTCAGTCTTGTTGTTCTTTTCTTCCATAATTTCACAAAAAATTTTTAATAATTTAATCCAAAGTTACAGAAATATAAAAAGGAGCTCAATACACAAATAAAAATATATGTTATTAAAAATTTCTTATTAAATATTAAAAAATTATTTATAAGAAATTTCTTAAAGATATTTATAACTACACCTAAATTTGAGAATTGCAATAAATGATTTATTAAAGAAATTCAATTAAAAAACGATAATATATTGCAGAGAAAGCTATTTTCTCATAAAAGTCCTGGGACAGAGTGTATGAAAACAAAAATATTAAAAATCATCTCCTCTAGTTTTCCTTTATTAATTTTTATTACACTGTTAATTCTTTTTATTAATCTTCATGAATTTGAAGAAACTTTTAATTTTAACAACAAAACAATTTTCTTGAGCGCATTATTTGCTTTAGTAATTAGTTTCTTGTTTGTTATATACTATTACTTTGGCGTGGAAAATTCATTAAGAAAAATAAAATCATATATTAAGAAAATAGCTGAAAATGATACGATTTCCATATCAACTGCATTAACAGAATTGTCACACGGAAATTTGACAGTTGCAATAAAATTTAATTCTAACCACATCAATCATAATTTTGGTGTGATGAAAGATATTGTAGAAGATTTAAATTCCATCGTATCTAACTTAAGTGAAGCAAGCAAAGAATTCAATACTGCAACAGATGTTCCATGCAAAAGATTGTTTTATGTAGGAGCCGATTCATATCTCGAAGGAAGAAAATGTGCAGAAGCAATGATTGAAGGATTAAAAGGGAAAGGAAAAGTAGCAATTATACTCGAAAGATTTGGTGTAATCGGACAGGAACTAAGAAGAAAAGGTTTTCAAAACTATTTAAAAGAAAATTGTCCTAAGATTACCGTTGTAGATGTTGTTGAATGCTACAATAACCATGATTTATATTTAGAAAAAACTAAATTTCTACTCAATAAGCACCCCGATTTATCAGGAATTTATATTACACATGATGGTGGAAGTTATGAAAAAACAATAAATGAGCTACAATTAAAAAATAAATTGAAAGTTGTATGCCATGATATGAGCAACAGAACAATGAAACATATTGTTAGTGGCGATATTTATGCTACTTTATCTCAAGATGAATTCGCTCAGGGATATAATCCTGTAATTCATTTATTCAATCATGTTGCTGCAAATTGGGAGCCTCCCAATCCTCGATTGCTAACCGAACTTAAATTAATTACAAAAGAAAATTATCATAAATATTGGCATCCCGAAAAAGGAATTATCGAGAATGAAGAAACAATTTCAAAAAGGCCAAAACCAATAAAGGAATCAAGCAGATTAATAAAAATTGCAGTTCTTGGAAGAGAGGGTTCAGATTTCTGGGTATCATTTAAAAAAGGTGTAGATAAAGCAGCTAATATTTTAAGAAATTATAATGCTCAAGTTGATTGGATTATTCCTGAGGGTTCTCACACTGGAAAAAATTTTAATGTAAGTGCAGAAATTTATGGAGCTGCTATTGAAAAATGTATAGAGAAAAAATACGATGCAATTTGCACAGGAATATATGATAAAAATTTAGTTGCTTACATTAATAAAGCTGTAGATAAAGGAATTCCTGTTGCAACATTTAACAGCGAACCAATGAGTTTACGCGGATTATTGAAAACTTTATCGGAAAGAACAATTAAATTATCTGAGTACAGCAACAATTTATCCAGAGTTGCAAAAGATACAATTGAAATTACAAATAACAATGCTGCATCAATTCAAAATATGGTAAGAAGTTTTACTGAAGAAGCAACATCTGTAAACACAGCAAATTCAAACATAGAACAAATTTCAGCTGCAATAAATAATATTGCAAAAGATTCTCATGAACAATTGCTTGCATCCGAACAAGTATCATCTGCTGTAACTGAGATTGCAAAAGCAGTAGATGTTGCAAATAATATTGTCTCATCAATAGTAAAATCTTCAGAAGAATCAATAAAAGCAGCAAAACAAGGCGAAAATTCCGTAATGAAAACTGTAGAACAGATGAAGGTTATAGAAGATACTATAAATAATTTTGCCTTGAAAATAGAAGAAATGTTAAAACAGTCAAGACAAATTGAAGAGATAATTCAAACAATAGAAACAATAGCAGACCAAACAAATTTATTGGCATTAAATGCAGCAATTGAAGCAGCAAGAGCTGGAGAACATGGACGTGGTTTTGCAGTTGTAGCTGATGAAGTTAGAATCTTAGCAGAAAAATCTGCTGAGGCTACAAAACAAACTTCAAACATAATTTCGAAAGTACAGCAGAATATTTCCAGTGCAAATGATTCTATCAAAACAATTGTGGAAAAAGTAAATTTTGGAACTGATTTGGCAAATGAATCAGGAAAGGTTATTGAGAAGCTATTGAATTCTTACTTTAATATGAACAAACAAATTGAAAATATGGTTAATGCAAATAACACAATATCTGGAATAATGAAAAGCTTGTTAGAATCAACAGAAAAAATTTCAACTGTTATACAACAAAATATGAGTGCAACTGAAGAAATCAGTCATAGTGTTAAACATACTGTAGAAATGATTAATAATATTTCAATAATTAGTGAATTTAACACAAGCATGATAAACGAAATTTCTGAAAAAACTGTCAATGCTAAAAACGAAGCAGAAGAACTTGGAAAAGTAGCTTCAAATTTATTAGAAATGGCTAACGAACTTCAGGCAGCAACAGCACAATTTAAAATCGATTAATTTTGGTCTGCTCCAGCAAATTTTAATCTATTAACAGCTCTTTGATATGAAGCTTCTGCTCTTGCAATATCAATTTTTTCTTTTCTTGTACTTGATAATCTTTCTTTTGCGCGTTCTAAAGATTTTCTTGCTCTTTCAACATCTATTTCCTCTCTTCTTTCAACACTATCAGCAAGAATCAAAATTTTATTTTTAAGTACTTCAATGCTGCCGCCGCCTGTCGTAAATTCGGTTATTGTTCCGTTTAATTCTTCTATTCTAATTCTTCCGATTCCAAATGTACTGAGTAATGGAGCATGATTATATAATACCTGAAAACTTCCAAGTGTTCCAGGAACAGTAACAGATTTTACTTTCCCTGAAAATGCAATTTTCGAAGGAGTAATTATTTCTAAATTTAGTTCTTTAATCATTGCATTAATCTTTTTGCTTTTTCAACAGCTTCTTCAATTGTGCCTACATACATAAATGCCTGTTCAGGCAAATCATCATGTTTTCCGTCAAGAATTTCTTTAAATCCTTTGATAGTATCTTCAAGCTTGACATATTTACCGGGTGTACCTGTGAATTGTTCTGCAACATGGAAAGGTTGACTTAAAAATCTTTGAATTCTTCTTGCTCTTCTTACAATAATTTTATCTTCTTCAGAAAGTTCATCCATACCAAGGATATTAATGATATCCTGTAAATCTTTATATGCCTGTAAAATTTCTTTAACCTGTTTTGCAACATTATAATGTTCCCAGCCGACAATATCAGGCTGTAAAATTCTTGAAGTTGAATCGAGTGGGTCAACTGCAGGATAAATTCCGAGTTCTGCAATTTGTCTGCTTAAAACTGTAGTAGCATCAAGGTGTGAAAATGCCGTTGCAGGAGCAGGATCGGTTAAATCATCTGCAGGGACATAAATAGCCTGAACAGAAGTAATTGAACCTTTATCTGTTGATGTAATTCTTTCCTGAAGTTCACCCATTTCTGTTGCAAGGTTCGGCTGATAACCTACAGCTGATGGCATTCTTCCAAGCAGGGCTGATACTTCCGAACCAGCTTGAGTGAAACGGAAAATGTTATCAATAAACAACAAAACATCTCTTCCTTCTTCATCACGGAAATATTCTGCAATTGTTAGCCCTGTTAAACCAACTCTTAAACGAGCACCGGGAGGTTCATTCATCTGTCCAAATACTAATGCTGTTTTGGATAACACTCCAGATTCTTTCATTTCAAGCCAGAGGTCATTACCTTCACGAGTTCTTTCTCCTACACCAGCAAATACTGAATAACCACCATGCTGCTTTGCAATATTATGAATTAATTCCTGTATAATAACTGTTTTACCAACACCGGCACCACCAAACAAACCAGTTTTTCCACCTTTTGTATAAGGTTCGAGTAAATCGATTACCTTTATTCCAGTTTCAAACATTTCCTGTTTTGTAGCAAGATTATCAAATTTTGGTGCATGGCGATGAATTGCATAACGTTTCTTTGCTTTTATTTCTCCTAATCCGTCAATGCCTTCACCAATTACATTTATTAATCTTCCAAGTGTTTCAGGACCAACAGGAACAGTAATAGGTTCACCAGTATCATAAGCTTTCATTCCACGAACCAGACCATCTGTAGTATCCATTGCAACTGTTCTAACACGATTTTCTCCTAAGTGTTGTTGAACTTCGACAACTAATTCTTCTTCTTTTCCTTCTAAGTTAACTCTTGGGATTTTTACTGCATTGTAGATTTTGGGTAAGTAGCCGTCTTGAAAGTCAATATCGACGACAGGACCAATTACTTGAACAATTACACCTTCATTTGATGCCATTTTTTCTACCTATTTTAATAAAATTATTGTGCAAAATTATGAAAGATGAAAGTGATTTCCAAAAACATGTTATATAATGAAAAAAATTAGGTATAATTCTATAACGAAAGATATAATCAAGTAGATGGAATTTTTTCTACTAATTGCATTCCCTTTTCAATTGCTTCTTTATTTAATGGAATAAGATGATGGTATCTCTCAGGTAAAACTTTTTTTAATGCTTCGAGAGCAGTATCAAAAGAAAATATTGGTTTCTTTTTTAGATAGGCTCCTAAAATTATCATATTCATTACTCTAGTGTTCTTTAACTTAGCTGCTTCGTTTGCAGCTTCTACTGGAACTATGTCTACATCATTTCTTACAGGAGGATTTAATATTGTGCTCGATTCATAAATTATTAAACCATTAGGTTTAACTGCATTTTGAAATTTATCAAGCGAAGGTTGATTGAGTGCTATTAGCGTATCAAAAGTACTTATAATTGGTGAACTAATTTTAGTATCACTGATAATTGTAATACAATTTGCAGTTCCACCACGCATTTCAGGTCCATATGAAGGCATCCAGCTAACTTCTTTGCCTTCGAGAACTCCACCATAACACAAAATTTGTCCAAGAGACAAAACTCCCTGTCCACCAAAACCAGCAATTATTAATTCTTCTGTCATGACTTTCTCCTTATTCAGATTTAGATAAATCAGGTACTTTCAAATCTCCAAGTGGATAAAATTTGAGCATGTTTTCTTCGAGCCATTTGTTAGATTCTACAGGTGTCATTTTCCAGTTAGATGGGCAATTAGACACTATTTCAACAAAGCTTAAACCTTTTTTATGTTCCTGATATTTAAATCCATTCAGAATAGCTTTTTTGGCTCTTCTAACATTATTTGGAGTATTAACTGCAACACGAGTGCAGTAATAAACACCAGGAAGTTGTGCAACTAATTCTGTAATCTTTAATGGATTACCCATAACAGAAACATCTCTTCCGAAAGGAGTAGTTGTAGATTTCATACCAATTAGAGTTGTTGGAGCCATCTGGCCTCCGGTCATTCCATAAATTCCATTATTTATAAAAATTATCAAAATATTTTCGCCACGATTGCAAGTATGAATAGTTTCACCTGTTCCAATAGCTGCTAAATCTCCATCTCCTTGATATGAAAAAACATATTTATCAGGCAGCATTCTTTTAATTCCAGTTGCAACTGCTGTTGCTCTTCCATGTGCTGCTTCTGTCATGTCAATATCGAGATAATTATAAGCAAATACTGCACAACCTACTGGAGCTACCCCAATTGTTTTATCCTGAATTCCAAGTTCATCAATTACTTCTGCAATTAAGCGATGTGCAACTCCATGTCCACATCCAGGACAATAATGCATGGGAATATCTAAAAGTGTCTTTGGTTTTTCATAAACAAGATTTTCATTAACACAAATATTTTCTTCTTCTATGATTTGTTCAAAATGTTTTTCTTCATCAGCTGAAGTTTGATTGTTCATACTTTTTCTCCTATAAATATTTCTTCAATTTTTTGAAGAATTTCATCTGGAGATGGAACAATTCCTCCCATTCTTCCATGAAATTCAACTGAGGTTTTTCCATTAATTGCAAGACGAACATCTTCAAGCATTTGACCCGCATTCATTTCTACTACTAAGAAATTTTTAACCTTATTTGCAAGATTATTTAATTGTTGATATGGAAATGGAAATAAAGTGATTGGTCTAAATACGCCAACTTTTATGCCTTTCTGACGAGCAAGTTCAGCAGTTTTAGTACATATTCTTGCAACTAAGCCAAAAGCAACAAGTACTATATCTGCATCTTCACAATTAATTATTTCAAATCTGACTTCGTTTTTTTCTATTTCTTTATACTTTCTCTGCAAACCCAAATTAATTTGTTCCATTTTATCTGGTTCAATGTGAAGAGATGTAATAACATTTCTTTCCCTATCTTTTGGTTTACCTACAGTTGCCCATGGTTCGGTATTAGTTTTTCGAGGAATTGGTTCAAACAATTTTACTTTTTCCATCATCTGTCCTAATGCACCGTCTGCAAGAATCATTACTGGATTTCGATATTTAAAAGCTAAATCAAAACTAAGAGGGACAAAGTCAACCATTTCCTGAACAGACGAGGGAGCAAGAACAATTAATTTATAATCCCCATGTCCACCACCTTTAACAGCTTGAAAGTAATCGCCTTGAGAAGGTTGAATGGTTCCAAGTCCAGGACCGCCTCTCATAACATTTACAATTA
>JARYLX010000140.1 GCA_029907415.1 Melioribacter sp. | reverse complement strand
ATTCTTTTTATTAATCACTCCAATTGTTCTTTCACAATTAATTCTTTTTAATAGCAATTGATTCTGATTAATGATGTTTGGCCTTAAATATTTTCTATACTTTAACCATACATAATGTGCTGTATGAAGTTTTATCTCGTCCGGATGACATGTTCTTCTTAATACTGTGTCCCAAATATCATATGTTAATAGTTCATATTCCTTTGTGTTGTTGATAACCCCAAGGTCATTTTTTGTAAAACATTTTGACCTATAAATTTTAGCTGGAGGTAAATATTTTTTTTGTTTTTTGTTTTCACTCAAAAATGATTCTATTGCTTCTAAAAACTGTTTTTTCTCTAATGCTGATGTTTGTTGAGAGATAAACTCATAAGCAGACCTAGAAAGTTTTTCTCTATATGATGAATCTGCTAGTATTTTTAGTATTGCACTTGATATTGATTCTGGATTCTGTTCAGCTAATAATATGCATCCTTCAGGCATATCAAATAAATTATTTTCTCTAAAAATATCTACAACCGCCAATCCAGATGCCATCATTTCGAAAGGAATTCTTGATGGATTGGTAGAACTAATGCATAAACCGGCAATACATTTATTATATAATTCGTTAATTTGAGATGGTGATAAAATTCCAAGATGGATAAAATCTTTAGGTAATGCATTATCATTATCAGTTCCGAAAGAATAAATTTTTAAACTTGGAAAAATATTTTTGAGTAATTTCATAGATTCAATTGCTAACAGAGGACCTCGATGAGATTTTTCAGGTTGATATATAAAACAAACAGCGAATTCCTTTTTTACTTCCTTTAATGGTTTATAAATATCTGTATTAACACAAAAATCTATATACTTTGACTCAATTTTAAATTCATTATATAATTTGTAGCTTAACCATTTCCCAACAGTAATTTGATGATAATCTTTGAATCTATAAGTATTTTCTGCTAATATATACTGTCCCCCCATTGGATAAAAGTAAGGTTCGTAGTCTTGAATAAAATAAGCCTTTTTGTCAATAAACTTTAAGTTTTCTATATAATATAAGGTATGCCACATTGTCCCAAATACTAAGTCATACTTTTCATTAATATTCCACCCTGAATGAATGATTAAATTTTTTACATTATAGCTACTTTCAACTATCTTACGAAGATGCTTTTCATCAGTATTACCTTCTACGAAGGCATGGCATTCATATCCACTTTCAACCAAATAATTAATATTATTGAAAATAGTTCTTAAACCACCCGAAGCTTCAATAATATGTGGTAAAACCCATGCAATTTTTTTCCTCATAATAAACCCATTAAATTATTGGATTCTTCTTATACAGTATTGGCATTTTACCAACTGTATGATTATTAAAGTCATTATTAAAAATGGAATCCACAGCTTCTGCAAATTTCTCAAATTCGCTTTTCATATCCCTATATAACATAAAGTTTATGCCACCATTGGACATATCTCTTCTTAAATTGTTATCCAACAAAATCATCTTTAATGCTTTAGCAATAGAATTTGGAAATGGCTGAGCTAATAAAACACCTTGTTCAGGGAAATCATATAGATTATTATTCATATAAACAACTACAACTGGTAATCCACAAGCCATCATTTCAAAAGGAACACGCGATGGATTTGAAGAACTTATACACAATCCTACACTACATTGATTATATAATTTCCTTATTTCATGTAACTTCAAAATACCTAAGTTAATATGTTCAAACGGAATATCAACTTTTTCATTCGAACCATAAAGATAAATCTTAATATCTGGCAATTCACTTTTCAAAATTTTTAATGCTGATAAACCAATTTGATAACACCTTCTTGGCTTTTCAGGTTGAAAAATAAATGCAATAGATAATTCTTCTTTTTTCACTGAATCATCTTTATAGTAAATATTTTTATCAGCACCAAAGTCAAAATATCTTGAATATACACTAAATTTTTCATTTAATATTGTCGGCAACCACCTCCCTAATGTTAAATGATATAATCCATATTGGTAGGAATTTTCTGCTAATAGAAACGCATCTCCCATTGGATTAAATAGAGCTTCAAAATCTTGAATTAGATATGCTTTATGACAATTAAATGGTAAATCTGCTACTATTTTTGCTGAATACCATATTGTAGCTACAACAAGGTCAAAGGGTTCGTCAACTTTCCAACCTGAATGGAAAATTATTTCATTTACTCCAAAGTAATTTTCAGCTTCTTCTATTAAATGAAATATGTTACTTTTCCCTTCAACATAAGCATGACATTCATAATCCTTTTCAATTAAATAATTCATGTAGTTTATTATGGTTCTTATCCCACCCGAACCTTCAATTAAATTTGGTACTATAAATGCCACTTTCTTATTCATATATTTTTTACTTCTGAATTATTGCAATTCCATTAAGATCTTGATAAACACTATTTTCAGTATTTAATGTATCTTGCTCATTATAAATATTAATAAATCTTACATCTGGATTAAGATTATGCCATTCATCTAAAGCTGATTTAACACCACCTTTTTTTGTTGAATCCCACTGTCTTGCAAAATCACTTGAATCATGAAAAATCATTAATCCACCTTTAATAAGGTGATCGAACCATAAATTTAACTCTATAATAGTTTGGTCTTTTTGATGAGAGGAATCTACAATAATTAATTTTGGCGGTTTATCACCAAAGTGATTATATGTTATTTTAACAGTATTAATGTCGGTAGAATTGCTTAATTCTAATCTAACATATTCATCTAAAGATGCTAATTTTATATATTTTTTTGCAAATTCAGTTGAATGACTATCAATATCAAAAGAAATAAAACCATTTTTAACATTCATTTTTCTTAGCATAAACCCAATTAATAAACTCGAATACCCCGCATAAGTACCAAGCTGAACAATTCTATCAATCCTGTTCCCCATTATTAATCCTAATAAAAAGGAAATAAAAGGAACCGGAGATTCACCTATTAAATTTTCTTTTTCAGATTCATCAAACCACAATTTAACAATTTCCCATTCTGTATCATCAAGAAATGAATAACACGGTGGTAAGTAATTATTCCCTCTTAAATTGTGCCACCAATAGCGATAATGAGATTTATTAGTGAATTGAATAGACCTATAATCTTTTTTATAATTTACTGATTTTAAGTTTTCTGAATTATTGAATTTACTTTTATCTCCTATGTCTATACTTTGTTCTAAGTTACCCTCATTTATTTTTTCTAATAGATATTCATAATTCTCTTTTGCTACAATATTATTTGGTTCAGAAACGAGTATATATTCAAGTAATCTTTTTGCATATAAATAATTTTCTTTAAGAATATGTATAACAGCCAAATCATTTAATGCTTCAATATGATTTGGTTCTATGTTTAATATATAATTTAATTTTTTTGCTGCTTCATCTAATTTGTTGTTCTCAATCATTCTTTCAGCTTGAATAAGAAATTTAGCACTCTTACTTGGTGACCATTTTAATTCTCTTTTAATTAGCTCCCGTTTATCATATAGTTTACTTATTATCCTTGTATTATCAAGAAAATTCAATTTACCATTCATATTTTTAATCATCATTTCTATATTTAATAAATCACCTTTCTTAATTTTTTCTTCATAATAATCTAATATAGGTTTATAATAATCTTTTATTTTTTCTTTGTACCTAACTGAATAAAATTTTAGACTAACTGCAGAATTATCATTCGTTATCTCATTCTTAGCATTATTATTCTTCAAACAATTTGAGTATATATAGTTTTGGAATTGTAAAAATTTTGTTATAGAATTTTCACTACAACCATTAATATCAATGTTATTACTTATAAAATCACAAAAATCTTCTGTATTTTTTACTGAAGGGATATTATCAATATAGAAATAAGTATAATTTTCTATGATTTTATTTACAAAATTTATAATCTCATCATTGTTTGTTTTGTTGAAATCACCATTTATTAATTTTTCTAAAACATTACCTAAATCTTCTTTTGATTTTATAATGTTTGGGATACTACTGTACTTCAATCCACTATTTGTTAATAACAATATTGGTTTATCATAGAATAATGCTTCATATTGTAAAGTTGTGGTAGTAAAGATTAATAAATTAGAATTTCTAAATAAGCTTCTAAAATAAATTTTATCACTAACAATTATTCTTTCAGACTCAATGTGTTGATATTTTTCCTTTACATCAATTGGATGGGTTTTTATTATTAAGAACAAATCATTTGATTTCTCAACATACTTTGCCAATTCGTGAGCCATTTCAATGTGAGATGTAAATAGGTTAGAAATTTCTTTAGATAGTTTATGTTCTCTTGGGAAAAGTGGATTATCGGGATTTGGGAAAAAACTAATTATTTTCTTTTTGCCTTTTATTTTTAATAATAATTTTTCTTCTTCATTATTATAACTGACAGGATATTTAGTGATATTAGTATTGATATAAAAATTCTTAATTAAACTAAACAAATCTTTATTATTTTCTTGTTTTAACTTATTATTATCTAATTCCTCATTCAATAAATTTTCTATCATTAAAGTACCTGTTAAATACCCTCTTTCTAAGTAATGATTTTTAATTCCATATAAATCCAATAACTTTTTAAATATTTCTGATTGAGCAAGATAATTTCCCCAAACAAATACAATCGAGGGATTAATAAACATTATTAATTGTTTATAAAATTCTCTGCATTTTAGAAAACCTTTATAATGATTTTCATAACTATCAATATCTACATTGCTCCAGAACATATCTCTTTCGATTAACAGATAGTCTTCTTCATCCAAATCTTGTAAAGTATATTCTTCTAACTTAAACCTCTCATTAAATTGATGAAGAAAAATTGGCACATGAATAACTGGAAAATCTAAGTCTGAATAATTCTCTGAAGATGTAATTAAAATAAAATCAATATTTTTTTTCTTAAGGCTATCATTAATTTTTTTCCATAAGTTCTTGTATTCTGTTGTTAGAGGAAGGAAACAACAAACTAAACATAATTTATTTTTATGGTTCAATTCATTCATTAAAATAATCCATATTTATTTACAAGTTCGCTTGTATGAATACCTTTAGCTACATCAATCAGTATTTGTTTTTCATTTTGAAGTTTATTAAATGCTAATTCAATTATTTGATTTTCATACTTTTTGGGTATTACAACAATTCCATCTCTATCGCCAAATATTAAATCGTCCTTATGTATACTTATCCCATCAATTATAACAGTTTTATTTTTAGAAGTAACAATTCCTCTTTTCCTAGTATCTTTACAATAATTACCTTTAGAAAATACTGGAAATCCCATATCAGAAGTTTCTTTAGTATCTCTTGTTACTCCATCAATAATAGCGCCGGAAGCTCCTGCTCTTAATGCTAAATTTGCATTTAGTTCGCCGAAAAATGCATAATCAGGAATTTTATTTGCTACTACAATAACATCATTAGTAACAACATGATCATATAAATCAAGACTATCATAAATTTTTTTATAGTCCTCATCATCAGGACATAAATCTATTTGTAAAGTTTTAGCCCTTCCTAATACTTTACTATTTGGTAAATTCAAAGTGAATTTGCTTGATAGTACACCCAATAATCCTAAATCGTCCAGTATATCTGATAAGAGCGCACTAGTTAAAAGTAATTTTAAATTATTAAATAATCTTCTTTCTTGTTCACGCAATCCAATAGCAATTAAATTAGCTAATTCAAAATCAGGTGGATAATTAACATCTATTGATTCAATAGGATCTATTTCTAACAAATAAGGTTTATTGCCAATTCTTTTCTTAGTTTGTATAGCCACATCTCTTCTAACAATATACAGACCCATTGATTCGATAATTGTATCTTCCAGTTCATAACTATTAGGTATATGTTCTATATTATATGCAGGTTTGCCATTTTTCCAGAGATATTGTTTTTCTTTTCTCACTGCTACAACCGAATCATAATTATCATCATTCAATAAAATTTTAATACCTTTCTCTATAGTTTCTACTTTAATAAATGGACTTGTAGACAAAAGCTGGATACATATATCTGCATCTGTATGCAAGACTTCATTATAGAATAGTTGATTCCCATCAGTTTTATTAGTAGCTAACGAAGGATCTCTATGCAGTATTTTACACTTAACTTCCGATGCTAAATCAATAATTTCATATGATTCTGTATCAAGATATACTTCATCAATTAAATTTATAGTCAATAACTTTTTTAAACTTCTTAGAAACAACGGCTCTCCATCCAACAACATTATATTCTTATTGGGAATTCTATGACTATTCCCCTTAGCAGGTAAAAAAGCAGCGACTTTCATATCATTAAAAATTTATTTAACATTTTATTAAGCCAAATTATATGCCAGTTCAAAAACTAATTTTTAATATGAAATTGGCTCTTTAATTGATTATATATATTATCTTGGCTAATATTAACCAGGTAGGTTTATCGGACGGTCTCTAATTCTTCTGTGAATTTTTTGATTCTTTCTTCTGCTTCGGCAGTTAGTTTTGCTCTCTCGGTCTCTTTTTCTTCTTTTAATTCTTCAATCCTCTTTTGAAACTGCATTATATTACTGTTTATATTATTTACAGTTACTCTCTCTTTTTCTTTCATATATTCTTCTGTTTCTTTAATTAATTGTTCTTTGTGAGTTTTTAACATGTTTATTCGTTTTACTAAACGCTGTTTTTCTTCTGCTCTGTCAATAAATACTAATCCCGCTATAATTCCCGATATTAACGTGCCAACAAGAAAACTAATTAAGCCCCATTTGAACCCAGAAAATATTACATAACCTAATATTGAATTGAACTCTGATACATCAACCACAAATCTATTTGAATAACTTGCCAATCCTCCAATAATAAATACAATGAATGCAATAATTGTGTTATTTAACATACTGGTTGAAAATGATTTTGCTGGATTGAATCTTTCGATGAAAGGAATTTTTGCAATTTGTTCTTCTAAGTTTTTTACCTCATTTTCATAATTGTCATTAATATTTTTAATTGCTTTTTCAAGATTTTCTTTTGCTTTTATATGAAAATTCTCTAGTTCCTTTCTCAATTTTTCTTCTTCTTTTGCATACTCAACTATATACTGGTCATATTGAACAAGTTTTGAATCAATTTCTTCAAAGACAAGTTTTTTCATTTGTTCAATTATCAAATCAATTGTCTGACTGTATTTCCTTTCAAATTCAGGATACATTGCAATTATTAATGTGTTTGTAGAGTTAAGGTAAGATTGAGCAAGTTTTTCTAGAAATTTTATGTTTTTTAAAACATCATCCGTAAAATATTCTTTCACTTGTTTTTCTTTAAGTAAATTTAATTTATGCATTATTTTATTAATCGAATTCTCTTCTGCAAGTCGATAAGGTTGAAGCACTCCTGCAATTAACTGAACTGCTGCAGCAAAATCTTTTTCATAAAAAATATTGTTGATAAATGCATTTATCAGAAAATAGTTAAACATTCCAAAGTTAGATAAGTCCAGGGCAATAAGAAGTCTATGTAAATCATATGAAATTATTTCTTTAATATAATAAGAGGTCACTTCATCATTACCCATTTTTAATTCTGTAAGTGCAATA
>JARYLX010000013.1 GCA_029907415.1 Melioribacter sp. | reverse complement strand
TTTACTCGGGATATTGCTACCCCTTTCTCGTAGACTTGCATGTGTTAGGCACGCCGCCAGCGTTCGTCCTGAGCCAGGATCAAACTCTCCGTTGTAAATTTTTTAAGCTTTTGTAATCTTCGGTTGAACCACTAAAGTTATCTTTAGTCACTCACTCTGTCAAAGAACTTTATTTGCGGACTGTAAACATAATGTTTAAGTCTTCTATTGTCAAGTTTTGTCAGCAAAAAATCTGAAAGAACTTAATTATTATTTTAATTAAATAAATAATTTTCAAAAAGAACGGCTTCAAATATAGTATTTCTTAAAAAACAGTGCAAATATTTTTTCAAAAAAAATTATAAAAAATTTTTGTAAATAAAATCCACTTAAAGATAACATTTTATAAATAAGTTAAAATAAGGAACTAAATTTTTCCACTAATGTTAAAGCGTTGAAAATGAAAAATATGAAAGGGTAAAGCTATGAAACCAATGATTGATGAGAAAAGAAATTTTAATCCATTGGCAGATTTGATACCTGATGATATCTATCAAAAGCTTAGCAGCCGAGGTTTTATTAACGAAAAATCTGTTCGCGACCATCTTATTAGAAAAAAATTTGCAGAACTCAAATCAAAAAATATGAGTGCTGCTGAAGCTATAGAAATCATTAGAGAAGATTATCCTTATCTTCAATACGATACTATACGCAAAATTGTTTATCAATCTCAAAAATAAATAACTTAAACTTGACAAACGATTTATGGGACTTTATTTTTGTCAGAAATTTAAATGTCAATTAAATAATTGAGGTTGCCTAAATAAAATAGTGTGAAAGTAATTTTATAATTTGTTAATCACTTTAAGGCAACCTCTGTTTTTATTTTAATTTTTTAGAGGATAAAATGACCAAAGCAAAAAGAATAGTGAAAGAACAACCTAAACCAAAAATCTCACCATTTAAAGATTATTGGGACAAACACAACTATCTACTATTAATTACAGGATTAATTGTATTAGTCATCGGTTACATATTAATGGCTCAAAATCCATGGTATAATTTTATATCATTATCAGTATCCCCGGTTGTATTATTGTTGGCCTACGTAATTATTATTCCTTTATCAATTATTATTACAAAAAAGAAGTCCAAGAATAATAATGATATTAGCTAAGGTAAAAGGGAATGTTGTTTCCACCCAAAAAAATAAATTTCTTAATGGTCATAAATTATTATTAGTTCATCCTGTAGACTTTAATAATAATTTAGTTGGGATTAGAGATATAATAGCTCTTGATTTAATTGATGCTGGAATTGGCGATATAGTTCTTGTTGCACAAGAGGGTGATGCTATACAGCAAATACTTGGGCATTCAAATGCACCAGTTAATACAATGATTGTTGCTGTCGTAGATAATATTGAAATTAACAACGATTTCTAAAGTGGAAGACTATTTTAAAAAATTAGTCTTTATAAAATCATTATTAGGCATCGAAGGAATAGGGCCTTATAAAATTTTTTCACTTCTAAATCATTTCCATTCTTTTGATAATATTTTTGAAGCTGATTTATTTTCTCTCCAGAAGGTTGATGGAATAAGCAAAAACTTATCACAAAGATTGCTAAAAGCAAAATCACAATTACAAGAGATATCAGCCAAAATTGAAGAAGAACTAAAAAATCTTTCAAAAATAAATGCAAAAATTATTACTTACTGGGATAATGATTATCCTGATATTCTTAAAAAAATTTATTATCCACCTTTAATACTCTACACTTTAGGAAATTTCTCCGAACATGATAAATATTCACTAGCAGTAGTAGGTACAAGACAACCAACAAATTACGGTAAAATTCAAACTGAGAAAATAGTTAAAGAATTATGCGAAAAAAATATAACTATTGTGAGCGGATTAGCAAGAGGAATTGATTCTATTGCTCATAGAACTGCTCTTAATTGCAATTCAAGAACTATTGCTGTAATTGGTTCAGGGTTAGATATTATTTATCCACCAGAGAATCATAAATTATTTTATGAAATTGCTGAGAAAGGAGTTATAATTTCTGAATATGAACTGGGCACTAAACCAGATGCTCAAAATTTTCCAAGAAGAAACAGGATTATTTCAGGATTAAGTTTAGGAACTCTTGTTGTCGAAACAAAATTAAATGGTGGTGCTATGCAAACAGCTGCATATGCGATAGATCAAAATCGGGAAGTTTTTGCAATCCCTGGTAATATTAATGTAAAACAATCTGAAGGACCCAATGCATTAATCCAGCGAGGGGAAGCAAAATTAATTACAAGTGCTGAAGATATTCTTCTTGAACTTAAATTGAAATTAAAACCAGAGGTAGGGAAAAATATTCCCAAACCCTCGGTTGATTTAACATTATTTGAAGAAAAACTTTTGCAGGTACTTGGAACCGAAGCTAAACATATTGATGAAATTGCAACTTTAACTTCAATGTCAACTTCTGATTGTCTGGTAAATTTATTAACACTCGAATTCAAAGGTTTAATTAAACAGTTACCCGGG
Organism: Melioribacter sp.; assembly: GCA_029907415.1. Classification (GTDB taxonomy): domain Bacteria; phylum Bacteroidota; class Ignavibacteria; order Ignavibacteriales; family Melioribacteraceae; genus Rosettibacter; species Rosettibacter primus. The sequence goes on along the minus strand of JARYLX010000013.1, from coordinate 18,520 downwards.
AAAATGTTTATGCTTGCTGATTAATATTTCTTTCTATTCTTCCAAATACTTTTCAATCTTTCCTTAATAGTTTTTTCCATTCCATTTTCAGTCGGGAAATAATATTGTTTGTTTTTTATTTCTTCGGGTAAATAATTTTCTTCTACAAAATGATTTTCAAAATTGTGAGGATATTTATAACCTGTACCATAACCAGCTTCTTTCATAAAATTTGTTGGTGCATTTCTTAAGTGAAATGGAACAGGATATTGTGGGAGTGTATTTACATCATGGATTGCATTATCAATAGCAAGATAAGATGCGTTACTTTTGGGAGCAGAAGCTAAATAAGTAGCACATTGAGAAAGAATAATTCTCGCTTCAGGCATACCAATTTTTTCGCAAGCACTAAATGTTGCTTCTGCAAGTACAAGTGCATTTGGCATTGCATTGCCAATGTCTTCTGAAGCTAAAATTACCATTCTTCTGGCAATAAATAGAGGGTCTTCACCTCCTTCAAGCATTCGAGCAAGCCAATAAACTGCAGCATCTGGATCTGAGCCTCGAATGCTTTTTATGAATGCTGATATTAAGTTGTAATGTTCTTCCCCACTTTTATCATAAATGATATTCTTCTTCTGTAAAACATTTTGTATTACTTTTTGAGTAATAACTATTTCATCATTATTAATTTCCTGAATTACAGAAGCCTCTAAAATATTGAGCATAATTCTTGCATCGCCACCAGAAATAAAAATCAAATAATCAGGGTCTTCAATCTTTATTTTAACTGAACTAAGAAATTCATCTTTAACAAGAGCACGATTTAAAATACTTTGCAAATCATTTTTGGTTAGTTCATTCAGTATAAATATCCTAACACGAGACCTTAAAGCGGAAATAATTTCAAAAGATGGATTTTCTGTTGTTGCCCCTATTAAAATAATTTCTCCTTTTTCAACTGAAGAAAGAAGCGCATCCTGTTGTGCCTTGTTGTAGCGATGTATTTCATCAATAAATAAAATTGTTCGTTTACTATAATTTTGATTTTCTTTCGCCTTTTCAATTACATTACGTAAATCTTTCACTCCAGATGAAACAGCATTCAACTGAATAAACTCAGAATTGGTGTTTTCAGCTATTATCTTTGCAAGTGTAGTTTTTCCAGTCCCTGGCGGTCCCCACAAAATTATTGAACTTAATGTGTCATTCTCTATCATTACACGTAAGGGTTTACCAGGACCTACAAGATGATTTTGTCCCTGAAATTCATCAAGGTTCTTTGGTCTAATTCTTTCTGCAAGTGGAACTTGTGGTATGTTAACTTTTTTTGTCAATTTAATATTCTTCTACTTTTAAAACTTTCTCTGTTGGTTTTAACATATGATATTTTTCGCGAGCAACCCTTTCTATCTTTTCTTTACTGGTTTTTAACGAATCAATTTCAAGTTGAAGTATATGTAATTTCATTTCTGCATCATTAATTTCCTGTTCAAGTTTTCGAATTTCTCTTCTATCTTTTATATATTTTAATATTCCATTTTCATTAAACAATAAATACATGAATGCTAATATCAAGAGTGAAAAAAATATAATATTATAAACTTTTCTTTTATCTAATTTCATTTAAGAGCATAATTAATTATTCGTTGAATCAATTCATCAAAACTAATACCTGCAGCTTTTGCCATTTTTGGCAATAAACTTGTGCTTGTCATACCCGGTAATGTATTCACTTCCAGACAATAAGATTTAAAGTCATTCGTCAATCTAAAATCGACTCTTGCATAACTTTCACAACCAATTGAATTAAAAGCCAGCAATGCTTGATGTTGAAGATGTTCAGCAACTTTTTTTGGTATATCTGCAGGCACTTCATATTCTGTCATCCCAGATGTATACTTAGAAGTATAATCATAAAAACCAGATTTTGGTTTAATTTCTAGAACAGGTAAAGGTTGTTGCCCTATTATTCCAACAGTAACTTCTCGTCCTGAAATATATTCTTCGATAAGAACTTTATCGGAGTATTGTTGAGCTAACTCAATTGATTTTTGAACTTCTGCATCCCCACGACAGATTGTAAGTCCAATTGTAGAGCCCTGGTCATTTGGTTTTACAACACATGGATAACCAAAAAACTTTTTGATTTTTTCTCTTATTAAATTATAATCTTTTTCATTCTTTCTGACGATGAACCATTTTGGCGTGTTTACATCATAATGCTGGAACATAATTTTCGACATACATTTATCCATTGATAAAGAACTCGCAAGAATTTTTGAACCTGTATATTTAATCCCTCGCATTTCAAGAAGTGACTGCAAGGTCCCATCTTCTCCCCATTTACCATGAAGTGCGATAAATGCTACATCAACATCATCAAATAATGAAGAATTAATTATTTCAATATAATTCCGTGTTGAAAGTTCAGAATAATTTCCGCTCTCAAAAAATTTATTTTCATCTTCAGGTTGATTAAGACCATAGGCAGGATCTAACACTTTTACTTTATAATTTAACTGACGAAGAGCCTGCAGTATTGATTTTCCTGTAGCTTTGGATACTTCTCTTTCTGGTGAAACTCCACCTAAAAGTAAAGCAATTGTCAGATTCGAATCGCTCATAATTATTTCAATATATTATTGAATAATGAAATTTATAGAACAAAAATATTTACAACTCCAATTTTACTACAACGATAAACATGAATAATGATAATACCATTTATACTTTTTTAATAATATTTTTCATTCATTTTGATAGGTTAATGTTATTAATACATATTTGCCCATCTCAACTGCATTATCTATACCTATGAATTCTCTTGAGAGAAACATTGTCTTTCTATCTCTTCAATTATCAGCATATTTTGAAGTGCATCTTCTCCTGTAACAAGTGGCAACTGTTTTTTAAGGAATGTTTTTTGAACAGAACGAATCATAAAAGTAATTTTATTAATTTTTTTTCTAAATACTTTTTTTGATTCTCCATGAAGTGCAATTGTCAATATTGTGGAGAAATTTTTTTTATCAACTTTACTCTCAAGATTAATAGAACCGTTATAACCTATAATATCAACTCGAATTATTGGTTCTTTTGTATCATAAGAAACATTGAATAAACCATAGCCGTCGTTTTGAAACTTTAATATTGCTGCGGCAAAATCTTCAACTTCACTTTTATAAATTATATTATCGAGATAACCCTTAACTTCGAAAACCTCTCCTCCAAAATATCTCAATAAATCTATCATTTGAGAACCAAGATCTCTAAGAACACCACCTCCGCTTAAACTTTTTTTGAATCTAAAATTTTCAGTTGGTGGATTATCTATATTGTAAGTCACATAAATAGAAATAATTTTACCCAGAATATTTTTTTCTAAAAGTTCTTTTGTTTTTATTATCAAAGGATGAAAACGATGCAGGTGGTCAACTATTAAAAAAACATTATTTTTTTTGCAGGTTTCTATCATTTCTTTTGCTTGTTGCGAATTAAGTGCAATTGGTCTTTCACATAAAATATTTTTACCTGCTTCAGCTGCTTTTAATACCTGCCAGTAATGGTCTGAATTTTTACTTGAAATATAAACCGCATCAATATCACTTTTTAAAAATTCATCATAGTTATCAAATGCAAATGGAGCACCAAATTTATTAGCTATAAATTGTGCACGATTAATATCATGACTGAAAACAGAAACGAGTTTACTTCTTTTAATATTTTGAAATGCGGGAAGGAAGGTATTCTCTGCAAAACTACTGCAACCAGCAATCCCCCATTTTAATCGTTTAGGAATTTTAACTTTAATGCTCAAATTTTTTGTTGCAGGTAATATCATTTAAAAACCTAATTTTTTCATAAGCAAATTAATTGGTTTTGAATTCTGCATAATGTAAAAATGAATAGCTGGAACCTTCTTGTTTATTAATTCTTCAACCTGCTTGTATGCCCAGTTTACGCCAATTTCAAGTGCATGTTCTGGTTTAGCTTTATCGAGTTCTTCAACCAATTCAGCAGGAATATCTATATAAAAATTTTTGGGTAATGTATGAGCATGTGATTTAGAAGTTATTATTTTTAGACCAGGAATAATAGGAACATCAATTCCTTCTTTCCTGCATAAATCTACATAATTAAAATAATCTTTGTTATCAAAGAACATTTGTGTTACTATATAAGAAGCACCAGCATCAATTTTAGCTTTTGTATAACGAATATCAGTAATAAGATTTGGAGCTTCATAATGTTTTTGTGGATAGCCACTTACTCCAATGCAAAAATCCATTGGTTCTGCATCAAGTAATCCTTCTTCAAGATATTTCCCTTGATTGAGATCCTGTATTTGCTTTACTAAATCAATTGCATATTCATTAACACTTCTTCCATATCGAACAGGCTTTTTGAAACCACTATCATCCCCTCTAACTGCGAGAACATTATCTATCTGCAAATAATGAAGCTCAATTAAAAAATCTTCAGTTTCTTCTTTTGTAAATCCCGTGCATAATACATGAGGTACAGCATCAACATTATATTTATTTTGAACAAGAGCACAAATTCCAAGTGTTCCGGGTCGTTTTCTTTTTACTTTCATTTTCATCTCACCACCAGGTGTTTCCTCATAAACAACTTCTGCAGGATGACTAGTTATATCAATAAATGGAGGATTAAATTTTACTATGTCATCCAGAACTTTCAATAATTCTTTAATATCACCTCCTCGTTTAGGGGGTATTATTTCAAAACTGATTAATGTTTCGTTGGCTTTTGCTAAATGTTCTGTAACTTTCATAAAAGTTTACTTTTTTACTTCTAAATTTAACATTTTGTTAGGTAAATAAAAGTTACTTATTCATGCGGTGTTAAGATTAATTTGTAAGGGGCATTTTTGCTGAAAATATTTTCATCCAGAGAAATCTTTATATAATCCCCTTTCAACCACTTTAGAGTCATATCTCTATAATGCTTACTCATTAAATTTCCTGATTGTCCTGTTGGCATTATAAATTCCATATATTCTGGTTTCCCAAAATCAAAAATATATCTCATTGAAGGTCCAAGATTATTTGCAAATGGTTTTTCTTTTAGAACTTTTAATTCATAATTGTTATCGTCGAATAAAGCTGTAAATGAATACTCAGTGTTGAATATTGTTGTTCCATCCCCACCAATGGGAAAGGGGCCAATATCAATTAAATCATTAATAAAAGAAGCAATGCCATGAAATGTGTGCTTAAAAGTCACTTGATGAATTTTTCCCCATTGCCATTTTGAAATATCTTTCCCATATTTTTTTTCAAGAAATATTAGTGCATCAACCAGACTTTTTCTAATAATTTCATTTTTTGATTCAATTTGTTGTGTATGAATATTATCAAACAAATAAGAATTATCACTCTCAAGTAATTCAAGAATTTTTCTGTAAGGAATATTAGCAAGAAAAACATATTCTTTAATCAAATCTTTTCCGAGCTCGTCTTCAAAAATATTTTTAATAAGATAATGAAGAAATGCAGCATAAATTGTAGGCACCTGGCTTTTTTCATTAAATTCATAATCCCAGTTGTTCAAAAGTTCAAGTGAGGTTTTCAAATTTTTTTCTTTCACTTTAACATTTAAAAAAGCATCAAGAATTTGTTTTGTTATTTTTTTTGCATAAGGTGAAATAAAATCAAGTTGATATTTCTTAAAGTCATTAACGGAATGAACATGTTTAGAAGTCAACAGCTCAGTAATTCTTTCAATTCTTGAAGATGGTTCCCAAATATTTGATATATGATACTTAAAATTCTTTACTGTTTTATTATTTGCTGAAGCAATAAAATTTTGTGATGGATTAAAAAGTTTCGGCATTTCTTCATAGGATACATAACCTTTCCAATCATTGGCACTTGTAGTTCCATCATAAATTAATGTTGGACTAATTGAATTTCTTAGTGGTAATTTTGCTGCGCAGATGTAACCAATATTTCCAAATTTATCTGCATAAATAAAATTTTGTCCGGGGGCGGTAAAATATCTTAACGCTTCTTTAAAATCATTCCAATGTTTTGATTTATTAATTAAGATTGAGGCATAAATTTCATCATTAAATTCTAATGCTGTCCATCTCATGCTTAAGTTTGCAAAAATTCTCCCTTCTTTCGGATAAAAAACATTGTAAGGATGAATATCAGAAATTATTGGTCCACGATGAGTCTTTTTAATTTCGAATACATAATTAGATGAATCCTTTACTGCAAATGAATCTTTTTCAACAACTAAATTTTTCCACTGCCCATCTAAAAAATATTTTGTTCCAGTTGAATCAATTTTTTCTACATAGAAATCAGCATCATCAGCCATAACATTTGTCATTGCCCATGCAATATTTTGATTTTTACCAATTACAACTGACGGAATTCCCGGCAGTGTAAACCCTTCCACATTTAAATCTTTACTTCTTATAATTACAAAATACCATTTACCTGGAGCTGAAAATGCAAGATGAGGGTCGTTGGCAATAATAGGTTTTCCTGAAGTAGACATTTTACCATTAACGACCCAGCTGTTTGATCCAATATGAGTCCCTGAAAAGCCAAAAAATTCTCTAAACTTTTTATCTGTTTCAAAAAAATGTTTTGATATTTGTGCAAACTTTTCAATTGATTCAGGAATAATTGTAGGTGCATTTTGCGGGTAATTCGGAATTAATTCTTTCGCTTTTTCTGTACCAAGTTTTTGAACAATATTTGAAAAAGCAACATCTGACCACCAGCTCAAATTTAATTCCCATGCCATTAATTTAGCTATTATTAAACTGTGTTCAGGTTTCCATGGATACGGGTCATATCCCAGCACATCAAATTCAATTTGATATTTCCCTTTTGATTCTTTTATAAATTCATTTACTCCTCTTGTATAAGCATCAAGAATTTTTTTTGCAACTGGATTTAAATACTTATAACTATTAAGAGCATTTTTATAAATCCCTATTGTTCGAAACATTTTATCGAATGCTATAGTCTTTTTTCCAAATATTTCACTTAACCTCCCCTCGCCTGCGCGTCTTGCTATATCCATTTGAAATAATCTTTCCTGCGCATGTACATAGCCAAGAGCAAATGCAGCATCCTCATCATTTTCAGCAATAATCATTGGTACAGCAAAAGAATCTCGATATATTTTTACTGTTGAGGTAATACCTTTAACAATTTTTTTACCATCATATTCAGGCAATGATTTTTTAAGCATATAAAATGAAATAATAAAAAGAAAGAGAACAAAAACAAATAAAGAAGCAGATACGCCAATTAAAACTTTTTTCCATTTCTTCATATTCAACTTCTCTGGTTTACAATTCTAAATTTATAAAATTATTCAATGATGAGTTAACAACATTTCAATTTATTTTTTATTTTGCTTTTGCTAAATATAATTTCATTAGGAGAGATTATGATAGAAATTGCTGTTGCAAGTATAATCATAATTATGATAATAATTTTGTTGATGATTTATTCAATCAATAAAAAAATAATTTCTTTCAATCAAGCAGAAATTAAAACAGAGTTCGAAAGAATTGACAGAGCTTTTAGGGATGAACTTTTTAGAAACCGTGAAGAAATTTCTAAGTCGTTAAAATCACAAAGAGAAGAATTAAGTAATTCAATAAATAATTTTGGAGAACTGCTATCAAACAGACTTTATGAAATTGCAAAGATGCAAAAAGCACAATTAGACATTTTTGCAGACCAGTTATTAAAGTTAACACAATCAAATGAACAAAAATTCGATAAACTTCAAATGCGTGTAGAAGACCAGCTAAAAGAAATTCAAGAAAATAATTCTAAAAAACTTGAGGAAATGCGTCAAACAGTTGATGAAAAGCTTCATGCCACACTTGAAAAAAGACTGGGAGAATCTTTCAAACTTGTAAGTGAGAGATTAGAGCAAGTATACAAAGGTTTAGGCGACATGCAGGAACTTGCAAGAGGAGTAGGCGATTTGAAAAATGTTTTAACTAATGTTAAAACAAGAGGCACGTGGGGTGAAATTCAACTTGAAAATTTAATTGAACAGATACTAACACGAGAACAATATGAAAAAAATGTTATTACAAAAAAAGGGAGTAATGAAAAAGTTGAAGTAGCAATTAAACTTCCAGGAAGAGATTCCTTAAAAACAGAAACAGTGTGGCTTCCTATTGATGCAAAATTCCCAATTGAAGATTATCAAAGATTGCTTGATGCACAGGATGCAGCCAATATTGATGCTATTAACGATGCAGCTAAAGGAATTGAAGCTCGCATAAAATCTGAGGCTAAAAAAATTGCTGAGAAATATCTTGACCCACCCAACACTACAGATTTTGCAATTATGTTTTTGCCAATCGAAGGGTTGTATGCAGAAGTTTTAAGAAGACCTGGGCTTGCTGAATTTATTCAAAGAGAGTATCGGGTTACAATTGCAGGGCCAACAAATCTTGCCGCAATATTAAATAGTTTACAAATGGGATTTAGAACTCTTGCTATAGAAAAAAGGTCGAGTGAAGTTTGGAAAATTTTAAGTTCTGTTAAAACTGAATTTGGAAAATTTGGTGATGTTCTTGAGGCAACTCAAAAGAAATTGCAGGAAGCATCAAACAAAATTGAAGAAGCAACAAAATCCACTCGTAAAATAGAAAGACAGTTAAAAGATGTTCAGGTTCTTCCTCCAAATGAACAAATTAAATTGCTTGAATAAAATTAGATTTATTTACCGATAAATTTCTGCACTTCGCCGATTTTTTCTTTATTCAATAAATTTTACTTCCTAATTTTCTTCAGAAAATTATGGAGAAATTATGGCTTATTATTTAAGAACAAGAATTTTAATTGGTCTAATCCTTATAATCATCGGCTTTCTATTCATTCTAAATAATTACGGAATTGAAATTATTCCTGAAGATTTTCTCACATGGGAATATTTTTTCATCTTTGTTGGAATACTCCTATTTACACTTTCTAAAAATAAAATTGCAGGCAGTATTTTTATAGCTATAGGACTTTTTAATTTAATACCTGAACTTTGGCCTCTAATTTTCGTTGTTATTGGTTTACTAATAATATTTCGAAGAAATAAAATTGGAAGTCATTACTGGAATATTCATAAATATAAAAGTTCATTTATGAGCAGAGAACCATCTGAAGATAAAACAAATAAAGGGAAAGAATTTCTCGAAGAAATATCTGTCTTTGGAGGCAGCACAAAAGTTTTACACACAGATAATTTTCGTGGTGGGAATATAATTTCAATATTCGGAGGTTCTGAAATTAACTTGTCTGATTGCATACTTGCAGAAGGTGAGAATGTACTGGAAATTACAGCAATATTTGGAGGTGCATCTTTAATTATTCCATCAAACTGGAAAGTCGAAATAGATGTATTGCCTATTTTTGGAGGTTTTGGGGACAAAAGAATAAAAACCCCTGACATTAAATATGAAGAAGGTAAAGTTCTTTTAATACGAGGTTTTGTTTTATTCGGCGGCGGCGAAATTAAAAATACTTTATAGAGGATAACATGGAACGACATAATTCAAGACTGTGGCTTGGTTTAATTTTTATAATTATTGGAGCTTTATTACTAATTGATAATCTTGGCTTCTTTTATTTTGGCTTTCGTCATTTAATATTTTCATGGCATACTATTTTTATAATAATTGGTATTATACTTTTAACGAAATCAAGAAACAGTACCCCGGGAATGATTTTCTTAGTAATTGGTCTGTATGGACTTTTTAATCACATTTTCAGACCATTTTTTAATTTCACATTTCGAGATTTATTCCCGTTAATTATAATTATCATTGGCTTGTATTTTATATTAAAAAGAAATGAAACAAAAAATGTTCATCAAAAAAATTTTAGACAACAACCTATTGATTCAGATAGTTTTCAAGAAATAAACAGTGATTATCTTGATGAAACTTATATTCTAACTCATTGCAATAAAAAAATTAAAACGAAAAACTTTAAGGGCGGAAGACTAACAATTATAGCTTCTGCAGTAAACATAAATCTCGTTGATTCTAATTTATCATCCGGCGAAAATATTCTTGAGATAACATGTCTTGCAGGAGGCTTCTCAATTTTAATTCCTAAAAACTGGAAAGTTATTACTAATGTAACAACAATATTTGGAGGATTAGACACAAAACAATACATAGTTGATAACTCCTTACCATTTGAAGAAGGATTATTAATTATAAAAGGCACAATATTCTTTGGCGGCGGTGAAATTAAAAGTGTGTAATAGTTTATGATTAATCCATTTATTAAAAACAAAAGACTGCTTTTAATTTATCTAATAATCTGGTTCTCAATTTTTTTACTGCACACAGTTATTCTTAATTGGTTCTTATCAATAAACTTGTATTCAGCTTTTATTGATAGTTTAATATTCAACTTGCTCTATTTATTTCTTGGTTTGAGTGTATGGTATACAGTAAACTTCAATTCACTTGACATTTATTCGATTTCAAAAATATTTATAAACCATATAGCCTCTGCTTTGATTATATCAGGTTTCTGGATTCTTATAGGATTTTATGTTACAAAAAATATTTTAGTAGATGACAATTTTTATCTCGTTTTTTTAAACAAATCACTTCTCTGGCGATTCATTATCGGCATAATGTATTATTCAATTCTTGTAGCAATTGACTATGTAATAATTTATTACAATAATTTTCAAGAAAAATTATTAAAAGAAGCAGAGCTCAAAACATTAATAAAAGAAGCAGAGCTTAAATCACTAAAGTATCAAATCAACCCACATTTTATTTTTAATTGTCTTAATTCAATAAGTGCATTAACTATCAGCAATCCATCCAAAGCTCAGGAAATGACAATTAAGTTATCAACTTTTTTAAGAAATACTCTTTCAAAAAATGAACATCAAAAAAATAAATTATCAGAAGAAATAAGTTATTCAAAACTTTATCTTGATATTGAAAAAATTAGATTTGGCGATAAATTTGATTTTATTGAAGAAGTTGAACAGGAATGTTATAATGTTGAAATTCCGAGCATGATTCTGCAGCCACTTTTTGAAAATGCAATTAAACATGGTGTTTATGAATCATTAGAAAAAGTTACTATAAAACTTAAGTGTAAGAAAATAAATGAATATTTAAAGATTATTGTTGAGAATAATTTTGATCCTGACTCTGTTCCAAAAAAAGGTGAAGGAATAGGATTAAAAAATATTCAAAACAGATTGAAATTAATTTATAATCAAGACAATCTTCTGAAAGCAGAAAAATCAAATAATAAATTTAGTGTAAACATATTCATCCCGGTTTAATTATGAATGAAATTATAAAAACAATAATAATTGATGACGAAAAATTAGCAAGAGATATTATCAAAACATATTTAGAAAAGTATGATAATATTCAAATTGTAGCTGAATGTTCGAATGGCTTCGAAGCTCTTAAGGAAATTAATGAACTTAAACCAGATATTATTTTTCTTGATATTCAAATGCCAAAAATATCAGGGTTTGAAATGCTAGAACTGCTTGAAGACCCTCCAATAATTATTTTTACAACTGCATTCGATAACTATGCAATTAAAGCATTTGAAGTTAGTGCAGTTGATTATCTTTTAAAACCATTTTCCGAAGAAAGATTTGATGATGCTTTAAAAAAAGCTATGAATTTAATTAAGAACAAAGATAATTCAATTAAAAAATTAGAATCACTTGCAAGAGCATTAGATGATAAAAAAGAATATTTAGAACGTATTGTAGTTAAACAAAATCAAAAAATAACAATTATCCCGGTTGACGAAATAAAATATATAGAAGCTCAGGACGATTATGTAATGCTTTACACCAGCAAAGGGAACTACCTCAAAGAAAAAACAATGAAATATTACGAAGAAAATTTAGACCCTAAAAATTTCATTAGAATACATCGTTCTTATATTGTAAAAATATCAAATATCAAACAAATAGATTTATTAGAAAAAGACTCTTACAAAATTATTTTAACTGATGGCACACATCTTCCAGTAAGCAAAAGTGGTTATCAAAAAATTACAAAACTGTTTAATTAAAATTTATTTACAAACTTGATATACATTAATATGTTTAAGCTATAATATTTTCCAGCTCATTTTTTCAAATTGAAGTTTGCATATGTTCTCTGTATTTTTAGTTAAAAATTTGAGAACAAAATGAACTTTGACAAAGATCTCCAATCAATCCAGGAAGCTCGCAACTTAGCTTCTCAAGCTAAAGAAGCACAACTCGAATTCAAGCATTTCAATCAAGAGCAGGTTGATAAAGTTATTAAAGCAATGGCTGAAGCTGGATTTAATGAAGCTGAAAGGCTTGCAAGATTAGCACACGAAGAAACAGGCTTTGGAAAAATTTCAGATAAAATTCTAAAGAATCAATTCGCAACACGAGATGTGTATGAATCAATAAAAAATTTAAGAACCGTTGGGGTTATTGATGTTCAAAGAAACGGGAAAATTATTAAAATAGCTGAACCGATGGGTGTGGTTGCAGCATTAATTCCGTCAACAAATCCTACATCCACTGCAATGTTTAAAGCGCTTATCTCGCTGAAGTGCAGAAACGGAATTGTAGCAAGCCCGCATCCTAAAGCAATTAATTGCACAATAGAAGCATTAAAAATATTATCAGATGCAGCTGAAAAAGCAGGCGCACCCAAAGGATTAATTCAATGTATGACAATTCCTACACTTGAAGGAACAGAAGCATTAATGAAAGACAAAAATATTTCTGTAATTTTAGCTACAGGAAGCACTCCAATGGTTCAAGCTGCTTATAGCTCAGGTAAACCAGCTTATGGAGTTGGTCCTGGTAATGTTCCTGCATTTATTGAAAGAACAGCAAATATTAAAAAAGCAGTTGCTGATATTGTTTACGGTACTACTTTTGATAATGGTGTACTTTGCTCTTCAGAACAAGCAATGATTGTAGATAGACCAATTAAAGAAAAAGTGATTCAAGAAGCTAAAAAATTGGGTTGTTATTTCTTAAACCCCGATGAAAAAAAGAAATTGGAAGATAGAGTTGCAAAGGGTGCCAGATTAAATCCAGAAATTGTTGGGAAAACTGCCAAATGGATTGCTGATTACAGCGGATTTTCTGTTCCTGACAATACAACAGTTCTAATTGCTGAATGCTTCAAAGTAGGAAAAGAAGAACCATTATCAATTGAGAAACTTTCACCAATTCTTGCCTTTTATACTGTTGATGGCTGGCTTGAAGGTTGTCATCGTTGTATCGAATTACTCGAATTTGGAGGAATAGGACACACATTAGCTATTCATTCAAATGATAAAGAAATAATTATGAAATTTGCTCTCGAAAAACCTGCTTTTAGGATTGTAGTTAACACACCTTCGTCACTTGGAGCTGTGGGATATACTACAGGTTTAATTCCTTCAATGACATTGGGACCAGGTACATGGGGAGGTTCAATTGTTTCTGAAAATGTTACTGCTTATCATTTAATTAATATCAAAACATTAGCCTTTGAAATTAGAGCAATTAATGAAGGAAGCGCTGTAAACTCTTTTGATATTCCTCAATTTACATCAAGAAAAGTTGAAAAAAGTTCACCTGGAAATTTTACAAAAATAATTGAAGAAAGATTGAGAGCTCGAGCAGGTAATCCACAGATAAATCCTGTTGGTAATGTAAGTAGAAAATCAGATACACAAAATTTAGGAGCTGGAATTACTGAGGAAGAAGTTAAGAAAATAATTAAGGAATTTAAGCTATAGAAAAAAATTAAATGTAGTTTTTATAAATATTACTCTTTATGCAAAATCACATTTATAATAACTGGAATATCAAAAAAGGAGATTATAAAAGAGACGAGTCAACAACCTGGAGATATCAAAAGAAAATTCAAATAAGAAAAACAATTAAAAAAATATTATTTATAATTTTATACTGTTTAGTAATAGCTGGAATTGCATATTATATTTTTAATAATTAAGAATATCTATCGAGCTTGAATTTTTCTCCAAGGTATAATTTTCTCACATCGCTGTCTTCAGCAAGATCGTGAGCAGAACCTTCTTTGAATATTTTACCATTAATCAAAATATATGCTCGATCTACTATACTTAAAGTTTCGTGAACATTATGGTCAGTAATTAAAATTCCAATTCCTTTATGCTTAAGATTAGCAACAATGTTCATAATATCTTCAACTGCAATTGGGTCAATCCCGGCAAAAGGCTCATCAAGCAAAATAAACTTTGGGTTGGTAGCCAATGCCCGTGCAATTTCGGTTCTTCTTCTTTCCCCACCGCTTAATTGAAAGCCAAGTGTTTTTCTAACATCTTTAATACCAAGTTCATCGAGCAATTTTTCCAAGCGTTCTTTTCGTTCTTTTTGTGAGATATCAAGCATTTGAAGAATAGCCATGATATTATCTTCTACTGTTAAACCACGAAAAATTGAAGCTTCCTGAGGTAAATAACCTATGCCTCTTTTAGCACGCTTATACATTGGTTCATTTGTAATTTCTACATTATCCAAAAAAACTTTACCACCATTTGGTTTTATCATTCCTACGATCATATAAAATGTTGTAGTTTTTCCTGCTCCATTTGGACCTAAAAGTCCTACTACTTCTCCCTGCTGTACTGAAATTGAAACTTCGTTAACAACGGTTCTTTTCTTATAGATTTTTTTAAGATTTTCACTCTTAAGTATTAATTCATTTCCCATTTATAACATCTAAAAGTTGTGTTAATAATTTTTCTTTTTTAAATAATAATTGTTCTTTTTTTGGTCTGCTTTGCACGAGTAAAAAAGTAGGCAAAGTAAAATCTTTTTCCTTACCTGCAATTAAGTTTTCAGGATGATATTCATTATTTGGATTACCATAATACATAACTTTTACAACATTTTTACCATCAAATAAAATTATAGATTTTTCTGCACTCGATTTAACCAATCCATTGGGTTCGCCATCTTCGTATAAATAATAAATACTCAATACATTTCCATTTACTTCTGTTTTTTCTAAACCATTTTCTCCGAAGAGTAAACTTATATTATTCCCGGATATCTGGTCATAACGAAATTCATAATTTTCATTTGATGAAATAATCATTGCATTTGAATTTAGATTCATTCTTTCAAGACGATTATCTTTCAAAAAAATATTGACTGTATCACCAATAAATTGTGTATTTTGATTCCATAATACGGGAGGAAGTCTATCATCTTCATTTTTATGTGTATATAGATGCTGTGAAGTCTGATAATAAATTGAAAAATTATTAATCGAAGCAAATTCACCTCGAAGAATTTTTACAGAATCTTTTGCTATTAATCTTTTTGCACTATCTCCATATGCTTCCATTATTTTAGCAGCAATAATCAAAGTATCAAGTTTATTCGAATTCGTTGTATCTATTTTTATTAAAAATGGATTACCAGTAATTCTTGAAAAATTTTTATCATGATAATCTTCAAGTTTCTCCCCGGATATTAACAATCTATTAGATGGGTCAACAATTCTAATATTTTTGTATGCATACGTAATCTTTTCATTCCTGAAATGAATTAATGAATCTGCATAAATAATTGCAGATGTATCTTGAACTACTACATTGCCAACAGCAATAGTTTTATCTTCATTGTCATAGTAAGTTAATGTATCGGCATTGAGAACTGAAACCGAATCATTCAATTTCACATTTTCGTAGAAAAAAGCTTTCTTCTCATTAAAATAGTAGAAACCATTTTTTGCTTTCAAGTGAACATGTCCATCAAAATAAGTAACCCCGCTTTTTGAAAAAGCTGTTTTAGAGTTCCCATTATAAAAACCAATATCAGTATAAATCGTAATGCTGTCCTGTGTAACAATCACATTGCCGAGTAATTCGGCTTCATTTCTTGTTACATTGTGAATTGCTTTAGCACAGGTAATTTTGACTGCTCCCTGTATCATAACTACATTACCATGAACCTCGCGGATTGATTCCCCATTTATATTTTTACCAACAAGACTATCACCCAAAACACGAATAATGTTTTCTTCCTGTGCAAAAAGATTAGCAACGAAAATAAAAATTAGTATAACAAATTTTATCTTCACTTTTTTTCTTCTTTTTTTAAGACAGCTGAATAGGTTATGTTGTAAATTACATAATTGGTTAAGTGCTGGTCTGATTCAAAACCATATCCCTCAATAATTTCATCTTTTGATTTTATAGAGACAAATTTATCAGTCAGAATTTTTTGGTCTTTATTTCTCCACATCAATTCGCTTGTTTTAAGAACAGTGCCGCTATCATTAACTGCAACAACACTGTCAATTGCATACATATCCATTGTTACATCATTCACTTTTCCATATTTAGATGTAAGAGTTGTTGATTTTTTCTGTGCTGTATTAAAGAAATCAACTTTAACACCTTCGAGAAAAGTAATTTTTTGAAGTTCATATTTTTTGAGATGGTCCGCATAAAGAATTGCTTTTAATTTACCTTCGCGACTAAAAACAACTTTTGAATTCCAGCTTTCATGAATTGGAATTTCTCCCTTAACCGAATTATCATCGATTTTGGGCTTTACTTTTTCTTCAGAGCATGAAACAAAAGAAATGAATGTGATAAATAACATAAATTTCTTCATCGGGGTTGAAGTCCTAATTTAACAAGGTCATGCAGGTGTACAATGCCTTCTGGTTTATAATTTTCATCAACTACAATTAGAGAGGTTATTTTATAATTTTCCATTTGCTGAATTGCAAAAGAAGCAAGTTTATCTTTTGTAATTGTCTTTGGTTTTCTTGTCATTACATCGCCAGCTGTTAAATTTTTTATATCAAGAGTTTTTTCAAGTAATCTTCTTAAATCACCATCAGTAATAATTCCTGTTAATATCCCTTCATCGTTAACAACACATGTAGTACCTAATCTTTTCGAAGAAATTTCATAAATAGTATCCTTCAAAGTTGTATTTTCTTTAACAATTGGAATGTCTTTCCCTTTAATCATAATTTCTTCAATATGAAGAGATAATCTTTTCCCAAGGCTTCCACCGGGATGCAGCATTGCAAAATCTTCTTCTGTAAAACCTCGCATTTCAAGTAAAACCATAGCAAGTGCATCGCCCATAACTAAAGCTGCTGTTGTAGAAGCTGTTGGAGCAAGGTCATAAGGACAGGCTTCTTCTTTTACACTGATATTCAAAATTATATCACATTCTTTTGCTAATTTAGAATCAAGAGAACCAAGCATTCCAATAAGTGTAACATTAATTCTTTTGAACATTGGAATTAATCTTAGCAGTTCTTCTGTGTTCCCACTTTTCGAAATTATAATTACAATATCTTCTTTACGAACCATTCCTAAATCGCCATGAAGTGCATCAGTCGGGTGCATAAAAATAGCTGCTGTTCCGGTTGAATTTAGCGTAGCTACAATTTTTCTGGCTATTAATCCTGATTTTCCCATCCCTGTAAAAACAACCCTACCTTTGGAATTATAAATTTCTTTTACTGCTTTAACAAACTGCCCATCAATGCTATTAACTAAATTTAGGATTGCATTTCCTTCAATTAAAATTACTTCTTTAGCTTTTACGATTATCTGGTCTTCTGACATTTTTCTATACGATTTTTTATGATTTTATTTTATCAAATAATTGTAATATTTCTTTAAATATTTCGTTTGAATTGCTGCTATTAATTATAAAATCAACTACTCTTTTTACTTCGCGTTTTGCGGATTTAGGAGCAGCCGATAAGCCACATTTTCTCAACAACGGGATATCAAGTATTCCATCACCAATAAAAAAAACATTATTACAATTCAATTGTTTACTTTTTATAATTTTTTCAGCTGCAGAAACTTTATCTATAGAAGAATCTAAAACATTGCAATCAGGAATTTCTTCTAAGCGTGCAATTAATTCATCGTGTTGCCTTGCTGTAATTATTGCAAAATCAATTTTTCTTTCTTTAAAATCTTTTACTGCTTTTTCAACAGAATTCAAAAGATTATCAATCAATTGATCATTGATTTCTGATTGAATAAGAAGTACTCCTTCTAAATCAAAAATAATAAGTTGAATCTGCTTTAATTTATCTATAATTGATTTGTTCATTTTTAACAAATTCATCAATTCTTTTTACTATTGAAAGAAGATTCTTTAATTCATTTAGGGGGAATTGACTTGCAGCATCGCTCAAAGCTTTTTCAGGTTCTGGATGAATTTCCAGATGAGCTTTGGCTGATCCAGCGCGGTCCTAAGCGTTTTTCCCGGATATTTGAAGTAGTTAATCAGCAACAGTCGCTTGTACTGCTTAACAGCCATGGCCGCTATTTCTTTCACCTCTGCAGGCGTGAAATCTTCTGTTCTTATCAGCGGCATACCCCATGTCTGCCTTACCTCGGCGAAGGCACGCGGCGTCAGCTCCCCTTGAATGTAGCCCTTCTCAACGCATTCTCGGTATAGACGTGTTCCCAGCGAGGGCGTTGCCACATGAAGCAGCATGCCCACATCA
>JARYLX010000139.1 GCA_029907415.1 Melioribacter sp. | reverse complement strand
TTTTGCGGCTATTTCAGAAAGTAATTCAAGCTGCATTTCAGGTTTATTTTCCGGTGTAATTAAAAGTATTATTAATCTGGCTGGTAAATTATCAATAGAATCAAAATCAATACCTCTTTTATGAATTGCAAGAGCTGCAAGAGGAGCTTGAATATTCATTCTTGCATGAGGAACTGCTAAATGACTTTCTAAGCCGGTTGAAATTTGATTTTCGCGTTCGATAACACGACTAATTAATTTTTCACAGTTAATTTTGTTATTAATTTGGCAAATATGCCGGCAAAGTTGTTTTATCAATTCTTCCTTTTTGTCTACATCAGTAAATATTATGTTTTGAGGTTTTAATAAATCTGACAATTTCAATAACATTTTACTTCTCTTAATAAAAATGCTCATTAAAGGTGCACTTGTAAGAGTTGTAATAAGTGCCATAATTATCAATGCGACATAAACTTTTTCACTAATCAATCCTGATTCATATGCAACCATTCCCAAAACAATCTCTATTGTACCATGAGCATTCAATCCAAATGCTACTGTTAAAGATTCATATTTATTAAATCCTGATAGAAATGCTCCTGAATAAGTTCCAATTATCTTTCCAATAAGAGATAATGATAAGAATATACAGACAAGCACAAAATCAAAGTTTTGAATAAAATTAATTTTCAACCCAATCGAAACAAAAAATAATGGAGCAAAAATATTTGTAACTAACTGATTAATCATTTCTTTAATATTTTCAGTAATGTATACTGAATCACCTATTGCAATACCAATGATAAATGCACCAAAAATTGCATGGATACCAATAAATTCTGTAAATGCAGCACCTAAAAATCCAAGTATAAAAATTATATTCAGTATTGCCCCTGGACTTGAAAGGTATTTTTTTGAAAAACTTATTGTCTTATCAATAAATTTTTTCAAAAACAAAAATACAAATAGAGTAAATGCAACAAGAATTACAATTACTTCATATACTTCAAAATTATTTGCTTGATTTTTGCCGAGAACCCCCAATAACACTGAAAAGATTAACCAGCCTGACAAATCAATTAGCATTGCAGATGTAATAATAGAAAATCCAATTTCTGTCTTAAAAATATTTAATTCCATTAATGTTCTTGCAACAACAGGTAAAGCAGTAACTGATAGAGTTGTCCCTATAAACAAAGAATAAACAATATGTAAATTTGAATTGGCCAATCCTAATCGAGAAGGGAAAAAATATGCAGTTAAAAATCCCAACATAAATGGGCATAAAATTCCTAATAGACTTATTAAAAAAGATTTTCGTCCCTGTTTAATCATAACTGATATATCAATTTCAATTCCTGTGACTATTAAAAGCATGATAATTCCAAGAATTGAAATTCCATGAAGAGCAATTGCAACAGAATCATACTGATTAAAAATTTTATCATAAATTTCAGGGAAAAGAGAGCCGAAAATTGTAGGACCTATAACAATTCCAGCAATTATTTCTCCAATTACAATTGGTTGTTTAATTAATCGTAATAATTCACCCAAGCCTCTTGCGAAAAAAAGAATTATACTTATGCTGATTAGAAAAATTGTAATTTCAGTGGATGATAAGTTCATAAATAATTTTTCAGGAACGAATTATTAATAATGAACAAGGGAGTTGATTCAAAATAAATTCAATATCATGCTGAAAAATTTTGTCGAACAATTTTAATTTTCTTTGAGGCATAGCTAGAACAAGTAAGTCACTTTTTGAATTAACTGCATATTGCTTAAGTTCCCAGCCCTGCTTTCCATACAAACATACTCTTTTAATATCTAATTCTGTTAGACCTAACTCATCTGAAAAGATTTTTAATTTTTCTTCTTCTTCTTTTTGAACCTCCAATCTTGTTTTTTCAGCTTTGTCTGTTTCTCCCCCATCATAAATTGTAATTGCAAGTCCCGGAATTTGAAATTCTCTTACAAGAACGAATTCTTTTGCGTTTTCTAATTTTGCAAATTCATATGCTTTTTTTACTGCAATCTCATTAAGTTGTGAGTAATCTACATTTACACAAAATCTTTGAAATGAATCTGTGATATTCCCTGGATTTACAATTACTAATAATGAACAAGGTGTTTCATGCATTAATTTTCTTGCAACTGAACCGATGTAATATTTCAATAAACTTTCTTTTTCCAAAGCCCCGGAAATTAATAAGTCAATTTTCTTTTCTTCACATACACTTGAAATAATTTTTGAAGCTTCACCTTCTTTGATAATTATATTATAAGAATTATCTGGAATATCAACCTCATTAATTACTTTGGTAATTTTTTCAAGAACTCCTTTTGATTCTTCTCCAGCATGAATAACAAATAATTCTGATTGAAACAATTTTTGAAGTCGGTGTGCAATTTTTAATAGTGCCAATGCATTCGGTGAAAAAGTAAATGCTAAGCCTAATTTGTTAAATAACATTTTACTTCACACTTTTTATTTTTCAAATTAAACAAAACTTTTCTTATTGCCAATTACTAATTATTTTCATATATATTGCAAAGAAGAGAAACAATAATTATTTAATTTCTTTTTTAACAAATAAAAAATAACACTAAAAGAAAAATCAACAAAAGATGGTGATAAAATGGAAGACATTATTATTGAAAAAGTTGAACGAAAGTCAAAAATAGAACTGCCTGATAATTTAGTGTTTGGTAAAATTTTTACAGACCATGTATTTGAAATGGATTATGATGCATCAAAAGGAGGCTGGCAAAAACCTACAATAAAAAAATTTGAAAACCTTAGTATAAGTCCAGCTGCAATGGTTTTTCATTATGGTCAGGCAATTTTTGAAGGATTAAAAGCTTATAAGCAAGTAGATGGCAGAATTGCATTATTTAGACCTGAAAAAAATGTAGAAAGATTAAATCGTTCTGCAAAACGTTTATGTATTCCTGAAGTTAATCCTGATTTAGCACTCAAAGCAATTATAGAGCTGATTAAAGTAGATAAAGATTGGATACCATCAAAACCTGGTTTCTCACTTTATATAAGACCATTTATTATTGCTACAGAACCATGTTTTGGTGTTCGTCCAGCGGATAATTATAAGTTTATGATTATTCTTAGTCCTGTAGGTCCTTATTATCCTGAAGGATTTTTACCGGTTCCAATTATGGTAACAGATAAATATGTTCGAGCAGTCAAAAAAGGCACTGGAGATTGTAAAGCTGCAGGGAATTATGCTGCAGGTCTTTTAGCTCAAGCAGAAGCAAAAAAAGAGGGTTATTCTCAAATTTTATGGCTTGATGCTATTGAACAAAAATATATTGAAGAAGTTGGTGCAATGAATATTTTCGTTCGTTTTAAAAATGAAGTTGCAACCCCAATGCTCAGCGGTTCTATTTTACCAGGAATTACTAGGATGTCTGTTATTCAATTATTGAAAGATTGGGGCTACAATGTTTCCGAAAGATTAATTTCAATCCAAGAAATTATTGATGCTTATGATAAAGGTGAATTAATCGAAATATTTGGAACTGGCACTGCTGCTGTAATTTCTTCTGTAAGTAGATTGAAATATAATGACAAAGTTTTGCAATTCAGCGATACAACTTCAGGTGAGTTGGCTACAAAATTATATGAAGAACTAACTGGTATTCAATATGGACGAATAGAAGACCGTTACGGCTGGATTACTTTTGTTGAATAAATAATTCTCTTTCTTATGATAAAAAAATTCTTTTTTGTGTTGATGGTCGTGGTTGTATTTACTGCGACCATTTTCCCTCAATATAAATCTAAACCTAAAAATATTATACTTTTAATTGGAGATGGTTTCGGTCTATCACAAGTATCTGCTTCAGTCCTTTCATTAAAAAACGATCAATTTAAAAAATTCCATTCAATTGGTTTAGTTAACACTTGTTCAGCAGATAATCTTATAACCGATTCCGCTGCAGGTGCGACTGCTTATGCAACTGGTTATCAAACTAAAAATGGAAGAATCAGTATTGACGTGAATGGAGACAAACTTGAAACAATAATTGAAATTGCTCAGAAGAAAAAAATGTCAACTGGCATAATTGCTACTTCATCAGTTACAAATGCCACCCCAGCAGCTTTTATTTCTCATTCTGTAAAACGACAATATGAATTTGATATAGCAGAACAAATTGTCAAAAGCAAAATTGATATTTTATTTGGTGCGGGTACGGATTTTTTTCTCCCTAAAGAACTTGGAGGAAAAAGAGAAGATTCAAAAAATCTGATTGATACGATGAAAATTCTTGGTTATGATTATATCACAGAACCTGATGAACTTAATTCAAAAAAATTATCAAAGAAAACTTTTGGGCTTTTTGGAGGTTATTCTTTACCTCATGCAGATAAAAGAAATTATCCCTTAGGATTACTCACAAAAGCAGCAATAAATTATTTAAGTAACGACAAAGATGGATTCTTTTTAATGATAGAAGGTTCACAAATAGATTGGGCAGCTGAACAAAATGACAGCGATTATCTTTTTGCAGAAATTTCAGATTTTAATTCTGCTATTGAAGAGGCATTTCGATTTGCAGAAAAAGATAAAAATACATTAGTAATAGTAACATCAGACCACGATACTGGAAGTGCTGGCATTACTAATTTTGATAAAGAAAAAAATCAGTTAATCTTAAACTGGGCTACAAAACATCATACGGCAAATTTTGTAGGAATTTTTTCATACGGACCTTCCTCAAATTTATTTAATGGTTTTCTTAATAATTATGAAATCGGAAGGAAAATTATTAACCTCATAAATCCCTTAAAAAAATTTTAAAATTATCACAAATTTTTCTTGACACCTGAACATTTGTTCACTATATTTGCGCAGTGAACAAATGAGCACTAAAAATGGGAAAAGAAAATATTACAACCCGTCAAAAAGAAATTCTTGATTTTATTAAAGATTATGTTGATTTAAATGGTTACCCTCCAACATATCGTGAAATTGGAAGACAATTCAATATATCTAGCACATTCGGCGTCAAACGACATATTGATGCTTTAGTTAAAAAAGGATATTTAACAAACGAAAACCGTTCAAGTCGTACTTTATCTTTAATTATTAACAACTCTCCCATCAAAGAAAATAATATAATCGAAATTCCTATTGTTGGACGTGTTGCTGCTGGTGTTCCTATTTTTTCTGAAGAAAATATTGAAGGGAATCTTGCACTGGATAAAAATTTAATTGGGAATAGAACAGAATGCTTTGGCTTAAAAGTTAGAGGAGATAGCATGATTAATGCAGGAATTCTTGAAGGCGACCTTGTTATTATTCAACCTCAAAGAGAAGCACAAAATGGAGATATAATTGTTGCTCTCATAGGTGATGAAGCTACAATGAAACGATTAATTATAGATGATGGAAAAATTTATCTAGTTCCTGAAAATGAAAATTATGAACCCATCATAATTGAAAATCAAGAAGAATTTACGATAATAGGTAAAGTAGTTGGTGTATTCAGAAGTTATACTTAATAAAAGGAGTTTATATATGAAAAGTTTAATTTTCAAATCAGCTATCATTAATAGAAACAGAATTAAATTTTTATACGGATTAAAAGAAGTAATTGTAGAACCTTACTACATCACAAAAAATAAAAGAGGAAAAAAAGTTTTATATGGTAAAGTAAGTGGCACAAATCAAATTAAGTGCTTTGAGTATGAAAAAATTTCTAATATCAAAACATTGAACTACGAAAGATTTTCACCGATTATTCCAATAATTCCATTATACAGTTAATTTATTTATTTATTAGAAAAAATGATAAAGAGCCAGATAAAAAAAATAAGAGTGGAAAAATTAGTCGACCATCTTTTGAGTCGAGGATATACTACCTTAAGCAGAAAATATAGCAAATATTTACCTCCTCCTCAGCCAATTTATGGTTTTGATGTTGATGTTGTTGCAAAATATGATGAACCAAAATTCAACCATTTTAGATATGAAAGAAAAGTTGCTATAGGAATTACCTTATCAGAAGAGGATTTAAATAATCCAAAACTATTAGATAAACTAATTCAACTTACAAAAGTTCATACAAAATATAACAGAAAAGTAACAGTATTTGTGGGAGTGCCAAGCAATCAAATAATTAAAGCAGATATGCTAATTGCAGCTCTCGATGAAGAAGTTAAAAACAAAATTAAACTAATTCCCCTCTCTGAATAAATCTTTCCAATAAGTATTTATATTTAATTAACAAAATTACTCGGTATTGTTTTTTATTATCAAAGTATTTTTCTTTTACCAATAAAATGAATCATAACGAAAGAATTGCAAAAAAATTTTTATGAAAATTATGTTATATTTTTTTATAACCCAAAGATAAAATTGCCACTTAATGTATAATAAGTTTTTGGATTATCAACAGTATAGAACAATGTATTCAATTTCATCTCAATTGATAAACCCAAATTTGAGCTCATCATATTCTTAATTCCCACCCCTATTCCTGCACCAAATAAACTTTTACTCATATATTTTTTTGATGCCTGATCCGCATAGAATGAAATTACTTTTTTATTTTCTTCATCAAGCATAATTACATTTTTATAACCATAATATTTTAGATAATTATAACCAAGTTCTGAATTAAGATATATATGAAATGCATTAATTGATTTTAAATTCCAATTAACACCAAAATAAAAAGGATATAAAACATGGTCACTTTCAGAATATGAAGAATAGGGTTTACCATATCCTGTTGCTATAGAAATTATATTCTTGTCCCACAATAAAATTCCAGTATGAAAATAAAGAGAACGCTTTTCTGATAATTTATAATTTAATTGAATGTTACCGGATAAACCTCTATCAGCATTGTTAGGAATAAGCAACCCGCCGCCAACTTGAACCGAGTATAGTGATTGTCCTAAGTAATTAATATGGGAAATGAAAATTAAAGAAAAAATTATGATTAATAACTTTTTCATTTTAGCCCCGAGTTAAATTAAAAAATATTTATTATAGAAAGCTTCCGATGCTAAATTGAACTGAATTAAATTTTGCTTGAAAATAATCATTTTTTACTACTTTTAAAAGAAAATCATTGAAACGAAATTCAAAAAATAATTTACCATTCAAGATATTTTTAGGTTGTAATCCTAAACCAAAACCATATCCAAATAAATATTTTTCTACATAATTGTTGAGAATTAACTGGTCTCTATTTTTTAACATATAGTTGAAAGAAAATGATATAATTCCAAACAAACAAAGATTATCATTTTCATATTTGGGCTGGAAAGCTAAATTCAAAGAAATAAAATCATAAGCGTGATCAATAACTACAAATTCTCCAGTTCCATCAGGATTTTCTGAGTTAGTTACTGGAATTTTATCTTCTGCTCCTTCCTGACGATAACCAAGCTCGGCTTCTAAACGATAATATTTTGAATTAAAAAAATAAGCAAAGACACTATAAGAACCACTGAAACGAGAATCTTTATATAAGTTCCAATAATAATTGTTAACTTTTACATCCGCAGCTTTTGAGGAAATAAGCCCAATTTTAATTCCATAGTTTGACATGATTTGGGAGTAAGAAAAAATAGGAAGAAATAACAATAAAAAGAATGAAGATTTTTTAGCCATTTTCATATCCAGTTTAGTATTTGATATAAAATTTATTCAATATTCTGAGCACAGTTGT
>JARYLX010000138.1 GCA_029907415.1 Melioribacter sp. | reverse complement strand
CGGAATATTTTTCTTTGTATTCCCGCCAGTAATTTAGAATAAACTCTTCATCTTTGTTAAGCCAAAGTTTCTTTTGAACAAAACCAAGAAAAATGGTACGGATGATAAATAGCAAAGCAAAATCTTGTTTAAGTTGTTTATCTTTTGTGCCATAAACACTTTCGGAAAGTCTATCGAAGTTTGGTTTGAATTCATTATAGAAATCATCAGTAACAGCTTCGATTGAGAATCGTTTTCGCAAATCCTCAAAGTCTTTTACTCTTCCCTTGCTGATAAGAAAATTATATGGTGTTTTTACTTTTGCATCAGGTCCGAGAAAGAAAGAGTATCTGCGTGGATTGGAATATTCTTTCTTTATTTTACTACCTTCAAGTGAAAGTTCAATTGTTGCAAGCGAGAGACGGTAGTTTTTTGATTTGGATGAATGAAGAAGAACAAGCGCTCTCCTGTATCCATACGACGACATCAAACGAAAAATATCTTTCGACAAACCAACACGCGGATCATTTTCAGAATCGTGCAAGACTTCAAGTACTTTCAGTTCAAGAGATTTATCTTCGCCAATAACAAAAGCACTCTTTAAGTATTGTGGAGTAAACTCAAAAGAAAGTTTTTCTTCAGAGATTTTGAATTCATCAGTTAAAAACTGATTCTGAAAAAAATCTTTGTACGCTTCCCGCGAATATGGATTGTTGAAGTTCATATATGTTCCACAGTTTGACATTTGTTCTGTTTTTCGACCTCACCCCTGCTCCTCTCATAAATTAGGAGAGGGGTTTTAAAAAGTGCCTCTCCTTATTAAGCAGAGGGATTTAGGGAGAGGTCAACTTTTTTACTGCCTGCTCAATCCTCTCAAAAGCCAAATTAGGATTTCCAAGCAGTTCTTCATTTTTTATTCTTACAAAAGTAATCCCAAAATTTTCTAAATAACTCTGTCGTTCTTTATCATAAATTTTTTGTTCTGGCTTTTCGTGATAATCACCATCAATTTCAACAGCAAGTTTTAGTTTAGGACAGTAAAAATCTATAACATAATGATCAATGGAATACTGACGTCTAAATTTGTATCCGAGAAGTTGTCTATTACGAAGATACATCCATACAATTTTTTCACAGTGAGTTTGTTGTTTACGCAAATCACGTCGAGTTTGTTTTAGTTCTGGTTTGTTATAGTGTTTTGTCATAATAATCATTTTCGACCTCACCCCTGCCCCTCTCCTAAATTAGGAGAGGGGTTTTTAAAAAGTCCCTCTCCTTTCTAAGGAGAGGGATTTAGGGAGAGGTCAACTCCTCTGCTAATATTAAGTTCTCTTCTGCTTCATCAATCAATTCTGCTTTTTTAATTATATCCATTAAATAACTATGTGGAACTTCTTCCATAAGTTGTTTCAAATCTCGTTCTATTGTCTTTTCGCTAATCTTTCTTATTTGCCTGTGATACAATTCCGGCAAGGAATCAAGCTCAGTAATAACAAAAAGAAGATCTTTCAGATAATCCTGATTACCAATTTTTCTATCAATCAAAAAGCGTAGTTTATCAATTGTTTCCCGCTTGCCTTTATCAAGTGCGACTTCGTTTTTCTTTGTAAATAAATTTGCTTTTACGGTTTGATAAATTGCTTCAAATTCATTGCTGACTGGTTCTGGTTTCTCTTGCGGCTCTGCTTTGAATAGCTGAATTGCATCTCTTGCATTCAATGTGTGATATTCTGTTGGTGAAGTTCCAAGTTTGAAAATATAATCTGTGCCTTTCTTGCCAAAAACAATAACACCTTTTTGTTCAAAAGTTTTTGTGCGTTTAATTCTGATTCTTCTTGGCAGTTCTAATGCTTGACGGTAAAGTTCCGGATTTGAAGATTTAATTCGATTTAATTCATTTAAAAACTTTGCATCCCAGGATTCCTTAGCTTCCTGCTCTTTCAATTCTTCACGAAATCGTTCAACAAAAAATGAGCGAAGTTCTTCATCGGTAGTTAGAACTTTTGTGTCTTCGCCAATGAGTGCTTGTATCATTGCAAGTTTAAGAGTTGCAATTTGTGTAACAAAAGTATGCTGCTGTCCTTCAGCTGATGGAAAAAAATTATATATAAATAACTCATCAAAAACTTTTTTGTTGATACGGTTGATTCTTCCAACTCTTTGAATAACTCTCGTTGGATTGTAAGGAATATCGTAATTAAAAATTATTCCCGCACGATGAAGATTAAATCCTTCTGATATTGCATCGGTTGCAATAAGGATATCATAATCATTTTGCATAAGACTTTCACTAATGCCAGCATCAAAATTTCTTCTGATAATTTCTTTGTTTGTTAGTGAAGCATCTTTAGAAGAATATTTGAAAACCCTGAAATCATCTTTTAATTGTTTATATAGATAATCTGCTGTATCACTGAATTCGGTAAAGACAACAATTTTGCATGAAGGCATTTCTTTGTGTTTATTTTTCAGAATTATCTTAAAATCATTGAGCTTTGGATCATCCGGATAACCATTAGCAAACCAATCATTTCTGATTTCTTTCAACAAGCTGATATCTTTTTCGAGATCGCGAATGAAATTTATACTTAGTTCTTTTTTGTCAATAAGGAAAAGTCCCTTTTCTGTATAAGAAGCAAGTTGCTCTTCAAAGTTAATCTCTTTCAAATCTATTTCTGCTTCTTCGCTTTCCAGATTAAAAAGTTCTTCAATGGAAGGAAGATTTCCTTTTTTATAAATAGGAACTTTACCAAGCCGTTCGTACCATTCTTTGATATACTCAGAAGATTGAATCATTGAATCAAGACTTTTTGCAAATGCTTCCATCGAACTTTCAAAACGACGCACAAGTAAGTGTTTCATAAAGTCAGCTAAGTTTCGCTGGGCTTGTTTGAATAAATTTACATCATCAATCTCTTCAGAAATTTTCTCTTTATACTTTTCAATATTTTTTATGTAATTAGCCGGCATATAGCGAGCACCGATAAATCCTTTTCCTTCTTCCTGAGGTGCGATTTTATAAAATGTGTTTATATATAATTCAGTCAAATTACCAAGCTTGTATTCGAGCACAACCGGATCATTAACTTTTGGGAAAGAAATTTTCTGACGCTCCAAATCTTCTTTGTATTCATCAATCAGCTCAAGATCAATGCGTGAACGTCGAATTATTACCGGCGAAAGAATATCTCTTATTTTGTCCGCAAGTATTTCAATTTCATTTTTTATTTGTGCTTCTGATTTTGTTTTCTTCTTTTGACTTTCTTTTAGTTTCTTAAATTCTTTTATCATCTCTCTGAACTGGTAACTTAAATTATCAACCGTTCTGATTGTTGATTTGGCGGTTATCTGGAAAAGTCTGATTAATGCAAAAATATCTTGCGGACGGTTGTTGAATGGAGTTGCAGAAAGAAGGATCACTTTATTCTTTTGACAAAGCTGATGAAGCATTGCATAGTCTTGTGTATTTTCATTTCTGTATTTATGTGCCTCATCAATGATTATTAGTTTTTGCTCATCGTCATTATTTTCTTCGAGTGCTTGTTGAATTTTTCCGCTTGAATAAATTTTTGTTCGGAAGTTAAATTCATAAGAGTAATCGTTCCACTGCGGTATTAAATGAGGTGGTGCGATAATTATAGTTTTGAGTTTCATATTAAAAGCAATTGCAGAGGCAATTATGCTCTTGCCAAGTCCAACAACATCAGCAATTATAACTCCATTATGCTGCTCCAGAATATTTATTGCTCGGTTTACAGCATCAATCTGATATTTTAAGTTCTTAAATTTCTCTCCTGTTATATCAGACGGAAATGCGATTGTACCACGCTTTGCAATTGTAAAATATTCAATTAAAACTCTGAGATAAAGCAAATAAGGGCTGGGTAATTTATCTATCCAGATTTTCTCAATAACTTCTTTATGAAATTCGTTGTAATTATCTTTATCAACAATTAGAATTGAATCACTCCACAACTTATTGAATAAATCAAGTCCTTCCTGAAAATGTTCATCTCTGAACACAACATTTATTTCGTGTTGACCTTTTAATCCTGCACGACTAAGATTACTTGAACCGGTAATTAATGTTCCAGGAAATTCACCGCCTTGAGAGAATTCATCTTTGTTTTCAAATAAATAAAGCTTGGCGTGATTTGGTCTAAGTGTTTTTCTTATTTCGAGTGTACCATTTTTAATTTTTTCTATAAAGATTCTGAAAGCTTCTTGTTTTTGAGTGGAATCAAAATAGTCTGTATCGTTAAATATTGTAACAAAATTCTGATTAAATTTTTTTCTCACTTCCCCACGTGATTGATTTACTTGGTCTATAATTTCAAATTCTTTTATTTTATTAAAAATATCTTTTTCAGCATCAAGTCCAATAAGAAGTTTAATAGACTTATCCTGAATATTTTTATATATTTCTTCAAATCCTGAGAAATAAAAGTAGCCTACAAGGAAATACAAAGATTTTGCTGAAGGAAGGATATTATTAAAAACTTCTGAAAGTAGTTTTTCAGTATTTGTTATAAATTGATTTGGCATATAACATAATAAAATTTTTTAGCAAGTTTTAGTTCTCTACCCTCACGGAAATCATTCATAAACTTTATTTAGATTATTTGAATGTATTAATAAAATTAAAAAATGAATTAGAAATTATCTACAAATCAGAACCACTAAAAACTCATAATAACTTTCTTAAAAATGTGTAAAGTACAAAATATCACTACAGAGTCATTACTAAATACTGATTAATAAAACCAAAAACATTATTTCTTCTATCTAAATTTATTCTAAAATCAACTAATAATAAGTTCCTCTTCTCTCAAAAGGATGGCTGCTCACTTTTTGTTTTTACAAATTTACGAGGGTTTAATCCCTCTTTCTTTATTATATCTTACACACTTTTTAGAACGCTGATTTTATTATAAAATTTTTGTTTTATCCATTATTTACGAGAACTTTATACCAATGTAAATATTTATTTAGTCTATTTAATTCCCTTTCGGCCAATTCATTGTATCTTTTAACATCAAGGTTATCTGATAAATCGTTTATCTTAACTCGCTTTGCTAAATCACTTGTACGTACTCTGTTAATAAAATCCTCATAAGGTTCATCCTCACTCAATTTTGTCAAGCATTTCAATGCATCAATAATATGCTGTGGGAAACCCTCTGCTTCTAGCTTTTCAAATGTCCAATCTGTATCTTCTACAATATCGTGCAGAACTCCGCATATCTTTTCGTCCATTGTTTTACCCATATTCATTACTCGAAAAATATGTCCAACATATGGTTGACCATTTTTATCAACCTGTTTTTTGTGTGCTTCAAAAGCAATTAACATTGCTTTGTTTAATAATTCTTCTTTTGTCATAATTATTCCCTGTTTATTGGATTAATAATTTTAAAAATATCTTTCATATTTACTTCAATATCCTTTTTCAAAATTATTGAGTTTGCAAGTTTTGTTATTTCTCTGTCTGCATTTATACTGTTAAGCATATTAATTAGCTCTTTTGTATGTCCTTCTGCTGGTTTATATCCTTTTTCAGTAACAAGTTCTATTGCTCTGACAAATTCTAAAAATCTTTTTTCATATAATCCTAAAAATTCTGCTATAACACTATCATCTAATATACTCTCAAGTATTCTGCGTATTTTGTTACGCTCGTACAATTGCTTAGTGTATTTATTTAAGACTTCTTGAAAAAATTGATAAGCTTTTTCTTTGTGAACTACATCTTTGAATAAATAATCCCTCATTAAATATCTATAATCGAAGTATATTGAACCTGCTATTAAAATCCCGAATAGTGACAGCTCCCATGTGTGATAATAATGTTTAGCATCAGAACGTAATAATCCAAACCTTCTTAATTCAAGTGATGCAAATCTTGTATTTGTTATAAATCTCTGGACACCTGTTTTTGTCTTGGCAAAATCACCTTCTTTTAAAAATTCTTTGCAGTCATTCATAAAACTTAATGAGGTTTCTAAGGCAGGTTTATTTTCTTTGTGATGAACAAGCAAATACAACATTAATGGTATGATTAAATGATATTTTGTGTATGCATTATAATGACCAAACAACCTTTCGTATTGAGAAAATCTCTCCTGTATCTCACTTGAATTTGGATTTTCGATTATCCTTAATTTGTACTTTAATAACCACGACTGATATTCCAAAAGCTTTAACCTGATTTGAATTTCATCAAGTAGTCTTGGATTATTACTTTTATTATAATCAAGAACAAGTTGATTAATTTCTTCTACAAGTGCAGCATCCATATTGTAGTTAGAGAAAGTTAACAGTAATATTTTTTTCAACAACTAAAAATTATAAAAGTATTTTATAAAATATATAAGAATTTTATTACATAACATATCTTAAAAATAAATACAATATTTTCGTAATACTTGAAAAATTATTTTGAGTGATAAAAAATTTTGTTAATTACATTTTCATTCAAATTATTGTAAAAATAGTAATAACATAACTTGGTAGGAGTGTTTAAAATTTTTTCATTGATAAAATTTGCTGAGGAATGCAGGTAACAAATAAAAAAGCTGAAAAGCATTTTAATGAGTGGTGAGAAAAATTTAATCTTAGAAGAAAATTCTAAAGAATCCTGATTATTTGAAAAAAACCATCTTTATTAGCAAATCATCTACTTTTAGAATGGAAACCGCTCTCCTAAAAGCACTAAAACTAAAATTAAATCTGAAGCTCTCCGTTTCTTAACTCAGTTCAAAGAATTAATCAATTCGCCAAGGGCGAATTAATCAAAAAAAATTTCTACCTAAAACTTTATTTGATTTTGAAGAAGAGTATATTAATTACATTACAAAAACTCACTCTAAAAGTTATGTCGAAAAATCTGTAATATTTTTTTAAGCTCAATTGGTGGTTACCTTCTCAAAAGAATTCATTTTTATTCTAATCTTTTATATGTGATTTCTAAATTCCTTAAGTAGCCCTTTAATAATATTCCACCAATTAAAGCAATTAAAATAAAGATTGTTATTATAAACAAGTCTGAATTTAGTTTATTCAGATACATAACAATTACCATTCCTATTATAGCAATTGACATTAAAACTCCAAAAATTAACATTGCGGGAGCTAACAAATATCCAATTTCTCTTTTCTTTATTAGCATTATTGCAGTAATAATAAATGCTGGCAGAAAAATAGAAATGTCAAGCACATGAACAGGATTGGTTAATATTCCATTTTCTAAAATACTTTTAGGAATTTCATTTTTAATAATAGCAGGAATAATTTCCGAAAGCCATAGAAAATAAAATAGAATAGCTAAAATTATTAAAAACACACTTGTTGCTTTAATGATTGCAAAATTCTGAACGTTAATTTTTATTTCATTGATTTGAGAGAAAATAAAATATACAAATGAATAAAAAGATAAACCGAGTATCACACAGTAAGCTAAAAAAAGAAAATTAAAGTGCATAGAAAAACAATAAATAGCATATGAGTAAATTAAATATAAAATTACACCGCTCCAGATTAGCATAGCCGACTTGCTTTTTGTATATCTCAATGAAGTTATAATAAGTAAAGGAACAACAATTAATAAATTAACAATATCTTGCCCAATTCCCTGAACAGCATAATATTTTACTTCCCGTATATATGTTTCATCAATAAAAATTCCACAGTAGCTCACTATCATTATTAATAATGATAAAGGAAGTGATAATATTAAAATAATTTTTTGAATTCAATATTAAGATTATTTTTTGAATTCAATATTAAGAT
>JARYLX010000137.1 GCA_029907415.1 Melioribacter sp. | reverse complement strand
CAGTCACCGGAAATTTCATCGACAAATTTTTGTCCATAGCCTGTGCTGCCTCTTGGATTCGGTGCAACAACAACATATCCTTTAGCTGCAAACATTTGTAAATTCCATCGATAATGAAAATCATCAGACCAATGCCCTTGCGGTCCTCCGTGAATTAAGAAAATCATTGGATATTTTTTATTTAGATCAAAGAATGGCGGTTTAATCAAAATCGATTGAACCTTTGTACCGTTAGCACCTTCACACCAGAATGTTTCTATATCATTGAATTTAATTTGTGAAAGTAAATCATTATTTAATTTTGTTATCTGTTCGATTCCGCCGCCATTTGTTTTTAATGAAAAAATTTCTGAAGGCATTGTTGTTTTCTGTCTTTTGAAATAAATATACTGACCATCATTTGACATAATCATATCATCATTCACACCATCTTTAACAAACAATAATAAATCACCTGTTTCAACATTAATTCTATAAATTGAGTTGTAAATTTGATTTGCTGCATCGAAGTAAATGTATTTGCTGTCTGGCGACCAGAGAATCTGGCCAACTGATAAATCTAATTTTTCAGTTAAGTTTCTTAAAATGCCTGTTGTTCTGTTATACAAAATTATATCCTGTTTGTCTGCTTCAAATCCTGCACGAGCCATAGAACGAAATGCAATATATTTTCCATCGGGAGAATAAACAGGCTGATTATCATTTCCTAAACTTTTTGAAATTTTTTTGTAAGGTGCCGGCTTACCACTTTTTATATCAGAAATGTTAATGATAAATACATCGTTATTTGTACTTGTTGCTACAACTTTATCTGTATTCATCACAAAAGCAATTTCTTTTCCATCAGGAGAAAAAGTATAATCCTGACTGCTTCCCAAATCAATTGGAGGCACATCAAATTTTGTATTTAACAATAAATCATAATATTCTTTTTTTTGAATATCATAAAGAAAAAGATGACTTCTTTTTTCATCACGCCATCTGTTCCATGCACGAAACATAAGTTCTGTAATAATCTTAGCTTTTACTTTGCTCTGTTCTTTTTCCTTATCTTTTTGTTCATTACAATTCTGGTCGTTGCAATCGGGATAGACTTCCGAGATAAACAAAATTTTACTGCCATCTTTAGACCACACTAATCCAGATGCTCCAGTATATAAATTTGTAAGCTGAACATCATTTTGTCCATTTAAATCACAAAGCCAGATATTATCTTTATATTCGTATGCAATGAATTTACCATCGGAAGAAAATTTAGGATTACTTTCATTTTCTTCAGAAGTTTTTAGCGGTCTTAAATTTTTACCATCTGTATCAATAAGCCAGATATCTGAGTTCCCTTTATTTTTCTCGATGTCATAAACAGTAACAGTAAAAGCAATTGTTTTGCCGTCTGGTGATAAATCAAAATTTCCAATTCTTTTCATTGCCCAGAGGTCTTCAGGGGTCATTGCTCTTTTTTGCTGAGCAGCAAATTCTCCAGTGATAAAACTTATAAATAAAACTATAAGCAGCAGATTTTTAAATAAAGCTTTCATCATTACCCCGAGGTTATTTTTCTTTACAATAAAATTATAAAAAGATGGCTGGAATTGAAATAAGAATTTGATGAGTATTTGGAAATTAGATTTAAATCCTTGATAAATTTCAGTGAAATAATATTAACTCAAAAGTTCTTCGTCTCTGTAGAGTAAAAGAATAGCAGATTGATTAACAATTACAAATTTTTGTTTTTCAATTTCTACTTCAATTGCATCTTTACGAAGAAATAATGCAAAATCTCCTTCTTTTGCCTGAAGTGGGAAATATTTTATTGATTTTCGTTCTTTCCATGGTTCATCGTCATCAACTGGAATACCGATAGGATAACCCGGACCTACTTTAATTACATATCCTCCTTGAACTTTTTCTTTTTCATGAACACCGGGAGGCAAATAAAGACCGCTGTTTGTTCTTTCAAGATTTTCTTCTGGTTTAATTAAAACACGGTCGCCAACTATTATTATTTTATCTGTGTTAATCAATGTTAACTTCTATTATATTTCATATGCAAAAATATAAAACTTAGTTCAGAGCATCAAACAAGGTAAATACAGAATGAAAGAACTATGGAATAAACGATACTCAATTAATGAATACATTTATGGCAAAGAACCAAATGAATTTTTGAAACAAGAGCTGCAAAAAATTTCCCCTGGAAAAATTTTATTTCTTGGAGAAGGCGAGGGAAGAAATGCTGTTTATGCAGCAAAACTTGGCTGGGAAGTTGATGCTGTTGATTTTAGCGATGAGGCAAGAAAAAAAGCTCTTAAATTGGCAGATGAAAATAATGTTAAAATCAATTACATAATTAGTGACATATCAGAATTCATTCCTGATTCAAATCATTACGATGCAGCGGGAATTTTTTATTTACACCTTGAAGAAAACATCAGAAAATCTGTTCACAGAAGAATTATAAATGCTCTTAAACCTTCGGGCAGATTAATCCTTGAAGTATTTGAAAAAGAACAGTTGAAATATAACTCTGGCGGACCTAAAGACGAATTACTTCTATATTCACTCGAGGAAGTTACAGAAGATTTCATTGAGCTTGATTTCGAAATTTTTGCAAAAGAAAAAATTTACTTAAACGAGGGTATTGCTCATAATGGAGAAGCTGTTGTAATTAGATTCGTTGGAATTAAGCCCAATTCCCCCGATAATAATTCCTAATAATTGAAAACTGCGGAAACTAATATTTGACTTCTTAGTTTCCCATTGCATATATTTAGTTAAAAGATATTTTTTGCTCATGAATGATAAAGAGAAAATATTAATCCATGCTCGTGAAATATTTTTCAACAATGGGTTTTACAAAATCAGCATGGATGAATTTGCCTCTTCTTTAAGAATGAGCAAAAAAACTATTTACAAACATTTCCCTTCAAAAGAAGAGCTTGTTAAGTCAACTGCTTATTCTTTTATGCGGCAAATTAAAAAAGAAATTGAAACAGTAGTAAATAGCAATCTCCATTCAATTGAAAAAATTGTTTCAATCATCAATATATTAAAAGATATTGGCATCAGCAGGATGAGTGACCGCTGGCTTGGTGATATCAGAATACACATGCCTTCTTTGTGGAAAGAAATTGATTCATTCAGACAAAAACTTTTATACAAAAATATTTCAATAATTTTTTCTCAGGGCATTAAGGAAGGATATATCATTAATGTGCCGCATCAAATAATTATTAATGTTTTTATGAGTGCAATACAATCAGTAATAAACCCCGATTTCATAATGAACAACAACTTTTCAATAAATGAAGCAATTAATTCCACATTAAAAATATTGATTAATGGAATACTAACAGAGAAAGGCAAAAAAATTTACAACAAACTTTTAAAGAATAATAACAAGCTTTCAATTAATAAAAAGAAGGTTTAATATGATTTCGAATAAGAATTGTCTTTTTAACACTCGACACAATAAAATAAAATTACTTTTTCTGTTATTTGTGATTCTAATTTTCAATAGCTGTAATAACGATAATCAAAATTATATTGAAGAATCCGGCACTATTGAAGCTACAGAAATTGTAATAAGTTCTCAGGTTGCTGGTAAAGTAATAAAAATACTCAAAGATGAGGGCGACAAAGTTTCTGCAGGTGATACAATTTTAATAATTGATCAAGAAACATTATTAATCCAGTTAAAGCAGGCAATTGCAAATCGTGACATAGCAAAAGCACAATATGATTTATTGGTAAAAGGAGCTCGTAAGGAAGATATCAAACAGGTTGAAGAATCATTAAAACAAGCCGAGGCAAATTTTATTCTTGCTAAAAATGATAAAGACAGAATGGAAAATTTGTATCAAACAAACTCAATAAACAGAAGACAATATGAAGAAGCATTAACTCGTTATGAAGTTGCTCTTGCGCAATTAAATTCTGCAAAAGAATTATATAACAAAATAAAAAATTATGCTCGACCCGAAGAAATTGCACAAGCAAAAGCAAATTATGAAAAAGCAGAAGCTTCTGTAGAATTAATAAAAAAAAGTATACGTGATTGTTTTGTTACTTCACCAATTAATGGATTTGTTGTAAAAAAATTTGTTGAAATAGGTGAAACAGTATCCATGATGTCATCGCTTGTTAAAATTTCTGATTTGACAGAAGTAAAATTATCAATTTATGTTTCGGAGATAGACTTAGGAAAAATAAAACCTGGACAGAAAGCAGAGGTCAGTATTGATTCTTTCAAAGATAAAGTTTATGAAGGAACAGTAATTTATATTTCTCCCGAAGCAGAATTCACACCAAAGAATATTCAAACAAAAGATGAAAGAACTAAACTCGTTTTTGAAGTAAAGATAAAAATTCCCAATCCTAATTTTGAATTAAAAGCAGGGATGCCGGCAGATGCCGTTATAAAATTCTAAGTCATTGAACATAAAAAAATTCTGTAACGCCGATTGATTAAGAGTAATTGAATTTCACTTAAATTCATGGTTCAAAAAAATTCTAAATTTTAGAAAACTTCAAAACCAAAAACAAAATTTTAGATAACATTTAATTTGTAAAAAGTATTAATGAATCCGATCATAATAAAAAACTTATATAAATCTTACGGAAATATTAAAGCTGTAAATGGAATAAGTCTTACAGTAGAGAAAGGAGAAATGTTTGGTTTAGTTGGCCCAGATGGAGCAGGAAAAACTACCACTATCAGAATAATGTGCGGATTAATTAAACCCGATGATGGAGAAGTTAATTTACTTGGAAAAAATATATTAAAAGATAAAAAAGAAATTCAGAACAACATTGGATATCTTTCACAAAGATTCAGTCTTTATGGTGACTTAACTGTAGATGAAAACATTGAATTTTTTGCTGAGATTCATAATGTTCTTAATTATCAAAAAAGAAGAGATGAATTATTAGAATTTACCCGATTAAAAAGTTTTCGTAATAGACTTGCAGAACACTTATCTGGCGGAATGAAACAAAAACTTGCACTTGCATGCAGTTTAATTCATAAGCCGCAAATTTTATTTTTAGATGAA
The DNA here is from genome assembly GCA_029907415.1 of Melioribacter sp. GTDB lineage: Bacteria > Bacteroidota > Ignavibacteria > Ignavibacteriales > Melioribacteraceae > Rosettibacter > Rosettibacter primus. The sequence goes on along the minus strand of JARYLX010000137.1, from coordinate 2,776 downwards.
CCAACAACAGGCGTTGACCCTGTCTCAAGGCGTGATTTCTGGAAAATACTATCTCAGCTTCTTAAAGAGGGAATTACAATTTTTATGACAACTCCATATCTCGACGAAGCAGAAAGATGTCATAGAATTGCAATGATGAACAAAGGAGAAATAATTGCACTTGACCAGCCAAATAAATTAAAAGAAAAAATAAATAAACAAGTAATTGAAATTGTATGCAGTCCCGCAAGAAAGGCTTACGGCATATTAAAAGAAAAAACCAATTACGAGGCTCAGCTTTTTGGTGATAGGATAAATATAATGACAGATATTTCTTATAATTATAAAGATTTAATAAGTTTACTTACAGAAAATTCTATTGAAATTATTGATTCAAGAATTACTGTTCCTTCGCTGGAAAATATTTTTATGCATTTAATTAAATAATTGATGAATTAATCAACAATTAGAAATGATAAAATAATACTTAGCTTAGAAGATAAGATTCGAGAGCTTTATAAACTTTTTCTTTTGGCATTTGTTCTCCTGTCCAGATTTCGTAAGACTTAGCTCCCTGCTCTACAAACATTTTCAATCCAGTAATAATTCTTGCACCTTGAGATTCAGCAAGTTTAAGTAATTTTGTTTTAATTGGGGTATAAACTACGTCAAACACAATCTGGTCTTTTGTAAACGATTCTAAAATTGTAGTAGCAGCATCATCAACATCGGGATACATTCCAATCGAAGTAGTATTAACAATTAATTTAGAATTTCTGAAAACATCAATTAAGTCCGGGGGAACAAGCGGATAAGATTTGATATTTGAAAAAATCATCTTAGTAGAAAAATATTCTTTTAGAGATTCAGCCAATTGCTCTGTTCTATTTACAATGTTTATTCTTTCTACTTTAAAGTTGCGAATTAATGAATAAATAACACTTCTTGATGCTCCACCTGCCCCAATAACCGTAACAGTAGCTCCCTGAAGTTCATCTTTGAAAGGAAGCAATGATTCTGTAACACCAAGTACATCAGTATTATAACCTCTTAAAATTCCATCATCATTTACAATTGTATTGACAGCACCAATAATACCTGCTTCTTCCGAAATATCTTTAAGAAATGGCAATACTTTTTCTTTAAGTGGGATTGTAACATTAAAACCTTTTATTCCGAGTGCAATCATTCCTTTAAGTGAATCTTTTAATGCTGATGGCGGAACATCAAATGGAAGATAAATATAATTTAAGCCGGATAATTCAAAAGCAATGTTGTGCATTAACGGAGAATAAGAATGCTTGATTGGATGACCAATTACTCCAACAATTTTAGTATTGTGATTAAATTTATTTTGAATTTGCATGGCAATCTTCAAGATTTATTTTCTTCGAGCAGTTTTACAAAAAGTTTTGAAGATTTTACATCAGGATAATCTTTTGTAAACTCATTCTTTATGTCCGGGTCAAGCTCAAAGGCTTTTTTCAAACAATCGATTGCTTGTTGTGTATGACTTAAAAGAAAATTTATTTTGGCTTTGTTGTAGTAAATACCTGCATAATCAGGTTTCAATCTCAAACATTCATCGTATGCATTTAATGATTCAACCCATCTTCCCATTTCAAAATATGTTTCTGCCAATTTGAACCATGCACTAAAGTTATCCGGATTTATCTCGATTGCTTTTTTGTAGCTTTCAACCGAATCCTGAAGTTTACCAAGCGAATATTCCAAATCTGCTTTAGCATACCAGGCATCTTCTGGATTTGATGTTAAAGAAATTGCAGTGTTAAAATCTTTTAGTGCAAGCTGGTATTTTCCAATTGAATCATAACAATAACCACGAGCTAAATAAGCTTCGTAATATTCCGGGTCCAATCTTATAGCTTCATTGTAACATTTAATTGCATTGTGGAATGAACCAATCTCCTCATAAGTTTGCCCCATATTAAAAAGAATCGTTTCGTCATCACGATCTAATTCATAAGCTTTTTTATAAGCATTTAGTGCATCATTAAATTTACCTAACTTAAAATATGCATAACCGCAGTTGAACCAGGAACTTGAAAAATCTTCTTTAAGTGCAATTGAAAATTCAAAAGCATCAATTGCTTTTTTCCATTCTTCCAATCTTAAATGAACAATTCCTTTGTTATACCATGCCGTATAACTATCAGGTTCATAATCAAGATAAATTTCATAAGCTTTTAAAGCTTCTTCAAGTTTATCTGAGTTCTCATAGCAATATCCTAATTCATACCATGCTTCTGCAAATGATGGGTCGATTTCAAGTGCCCTCTTAAAATTAGATATTGCTTCTTCAAACCTTTCTTTTCGTTCGTATAAAAGTCCAAGACTATATAGAGTTTCTTCGTTATTTGGTTCTATTATTAAAGCTTTGTTTAGTGATTCAATTGCCTCTTCAAACATTCCAAGATTATCTTCTGCAATAGAAATATTGATATATGAATCTACATCATTTGGATTTAATGAAAGAGCTTTCTGAAAACATTTATAAGCTTCTTCAAAGTCAAAAGAGTTATTTAAGAAAATACCTTTAAACTGCCATGTGTCAGAATTATATGGTGCAACTTGCAGTACTGCATCTGTTAAATATAATCCATCTTCAATGTAATCATATTCAAGACAAAGTTGAATCGTATCTTCTATTAAATCAAGATTTGAAAGTATCTGGCCATTATCAATATAATTCCGGCATAAATCAATTTTTGATTTAATTTCTTCTTCACTTATATACGAGTTATAGTCATCAAAATATTCTTCTGAAAAATTCATT
>JARYLX010000136.1 GCA_029907415.1 Melioribacter sp. | reverse complement strand
AGAATCTCTAAGAAAATGAAAGAATGGTTTTTTAGATTCTTCGTCGTTCGCCTATCGGCGAACTCCTCAGAATGACAGAAAAAAGTAGAATTGTTTTAAGATTCTTCGTCGTCTGCCTATCGGCAGGACTTCTCAGAATGACAGAAAGAAGTATGGTTGTCATTCTGAGTCCGCCATTAGGCGGACGAAGAATCTAAAATAACAATATCCTAATCTGCGTAAATCTCTGCGAAATCAGCAAGAAAAAATTTTTACGCAGATACAGCAGATGTTAGCAGTGAAATTTGGAAGAAAATTGTTAATATATCAATTGAAGAATCTTCAAATAAAAATGTATTATTAAATGAGAAATTTATGTTACGTAAAAATTACCTTATTCAAATTTTTATTCTGATATCATTTTTAATTAACAGTAAATCTTTATCCCAGACCTTAGCTTTCCCCGGTGCAGAAGGTTATGGAAGATTTACTACTGGTGGTCGTGGTGGTGCTGTGTATGAAGTTACCACTCTTGAAGATAATAATAATCCCGGCAGTCTTAGATATGCAATAAATCAAAAAGGTCCAAGAACTATTGTATTTAGAGTATCCGGCACAATAAGATTAAAATCGAATTTATCAATTAAAAATGGTGATTTAACAATTGCAGGTCAAACAGCACCAGGTGATGGAATTTGTATTGCTGATTATCCTGTAATTCTTAGCGCAAACAATGTTATTATTAGATTCTTAAGATTTAGATTGGGAGATATTTATAAACTTGAGAGTGATGCAATTTCTGGTACAGGTAAAGATTCGGCTTCAATAAGAGTACCTTATAAAAATATTATTATTGACCACTGCTCAATGTCCTGGAGTATTGATGAAACAGCAAGCTTTTATGACAATCAAAATTTTACGATGCAATGGTGCATAATTTCTGAATCATTATATAATTCTTACCATAGTAAAGGTGCTCATGGTTATGGTGGAATTTGGGGCGGAATGGGTGCAACTTTTCATCATAACTTATTGGCGCATCATTCTAGTCGAAATCCAAGATTTAACGGTAGCCGATATCATAAACAGCCTGCCAAAGAAATTGTAGACTTTGTTAATAACGTTATTTATAACTGGGGTGGAAACAGTGTTTATGGTGGCGAAGAAGGAAATCAAAATGTGAGGTTAAATTATTATAAACCAGGACCAGCGACCAATTCAGGTGTTGTAAAAAGAATTTTGAATCCTACTCAGGATAGCGGAACGAACACAGGTTATGGGAAATTTTATGTAGCAGACAATTTTGTTTTTGGTTATCCAGATGCAACAGCAGATAATTGGGGCATTGGTGTTCAGGGTGTTTCAAATACAATAAAGCAGCAAATTAAAGTTGATACTCCATTCCCAATTGCTGATGTTACTACTCAATCACCTGAAGAAGCTTATGAGCTAGTTCTAAAATATGCTGGTGCAATATTACCTAAAAGAGATTCTGTTGATTTGCGAATAATTGAAGAAGTAAGAACTGGAACAGCAAAATATGGAAAAACTTTTGGCGGTGGCGGAAAAGGTATCATTGATTCTCAAAATGAAGTAGGCGGCTGGCCCGTTCTTAATACTTATAATGTCCCAATTGATTCTGACCACGATGGAATGCCAGATGATTGGGAAATTTCTCATCAATTAAATCCCAATGACCCTAATGACAGAAATATTGTTAATTCTGAAGGCTATACAAACCTTGAAGTTTACTTAAACAGCTTGGTCGATGTAATTACTGATGTAAAAAAAAATGAAATATCATTACCAGAAAATTTTGAATTACAACAAAATTATCCAAATCCATTTAATCCTGTTACAAGTATTGAATTCTTAATTCCAGCAAATGGATTTGTGAAATTAGAAGTTTATGATTTATTGGGAAGAAAAATTTCTACTTTAATTAATGAACAAAAAAATGCTGGTATTCATGTAATAAAATTTGATGGCTCAAACTTAAGTTCTGGCGTTTACATTTATTCTCTTTTTTATAATGGAAAAGTTTATTCAAGGAAAATGTTATTAACAAAATAATTTTTTATGATGAATAAAAAATTAATTCTAATAGTGCTTTTAATCCTGGGATTTTCAGAGAATCATTTTTATTACAATTCTGAGTTGCGACCAGCCTGTATAGATAGGAGTGATGAAGAATCTAATAATTGGATTCGTGTCAGAAATTTTTCTGTACATAATGAAATTCATCTTGATGATTGCATATCTAATAGCTCATCAAAAGATCAAATTGAAAAACTCAAAAAGAAAGGTGCTGTTTGGATTCCAGACAATGGAGATGGTACTTACAGCAATCCAATTATATTTGCAGATTATTCTGACCCGGATGTGATTCGTGTTGGAGACGATTTTTATATGACATCATCAAGTTTTTCTCACTTTCCTGGATTACCAATTCTTCATTCAAAAGATTTAGTTAATTGGGAAATTATTTCTCATGCAGCTATTCAGTACCCAATCAAAGAATTTAATAAACCACAGCATGGTAATGGAATTTGGGCGCCAAGCATTAGATTTCATAAAGGGGAATTTTACATTTACTATGGTGACCCTGATTATGGAATTTTTATGACTAAATCAAAAAATCCAGAAGGTCCGTGGACTCCATTAAAATTAATTAAGAAAGCAAAAGGCTGGATTGATCCATGTCCACTATGGGATGATGATGGAAATGCTTACCTTGTTCATGCATGGGCAAGAAGCCGTGCCGGAATTAAACATCGGTTGACTGTAAATAAAATGTCCCCCGATGGAGAAAAAATTTTAGACGAAGGTGTTTTAGTCTTCTGTGATTCAATTAAACATCCTACTATGGAAGGTCCAAAATTTTATAAACGAAATGGATATTATTACATCTTTGCACCAGCAGGTGGAGTAAAAACTGGTTGGCAGGTAGTTTTAAGATCAAAAAATATTTATGGTCCTTATGAAGATAAAATTGTTCTCGAACAGGGTTCAACAAAAATTAATGGACCTCATCAAGGTGGCTGGGTTGAAACACAAACAGGTGAATCCTGGTTTGTTCATTTTCAGGATAGAGGTGCTTATGGCAGAATTGTTCACCTTCAACCAATTAAATGGGAAAATGATTGGCCTCTAATGGGAATTGATTATGATGGCAATGGAATTGGCGAACCTGTATCAAAATTTAAAAAGCCTGATGTAGGAAAAATTTTCCCGATTTGTGTTCCTCAAACAAGTGATGAATTTGATTCATTAAAATTGGGACTGCAATGGCAATGGCAGGCAAATTTTGATTCTTCGTGGATTTCTCTTTCCAAAAGAAAAGGATGGCTGAGATTTTATAGTCAAATAGATTCAACAAAGAACCTGTGGAATGTTCCTCAACTATTGATGCAAAAATTCCCAGCAGAAAAATTTAGAGTTACAACAAAACTTGAATTCAATTTAGTACAAATTGGTGAAAAAGCTGGACTTGTAATTTTTGGTTTAGATTATTCATACATAGGAATAGAAAAAATTAAAAATGGGTTTAAGATTTATCAAGCTGTTAATATTAATGCTGAAAAAAATAATGAGGAAATAATTGACTCAAAAAATATAAAACAAAATAAAATTTATTTAAGAGTTGATGTCGGTGAAAATGCAAGATGCATTTTTTACTATAGCTTTGATGGAAAACATTTCATTAAATTAGGCAAGGAATTTAATGCAAGGGAAGGTAAATGGGTCGGTGCTAAAGTGGGAATATTTTCTTTAGCTCCATATAATTCTGATAAAACTGGTTATGCAGATTTTGATTGGTTTCGTTTTGAATCAATTAAAAAATGATAATATTTAATAACCATAAATGGGGTGATTTATGAAAAACAAATTTATTTTAATGGTTAGGTTGATTTCAATTGCTGCTTTATTGATGTTTATTAATATGCCTTGGGATAATTATGCCCAAACAAAAAGTAGAATTATTGGGACAGTAAGAGATGCACAAACAAATGAACCATTATTTGGTGCTAATGTAATTGTGAAAGGAACTTATCTTGGTGCAGCTACTGATGATAATGGTAAATTTTTTATTGTTAATGTACCCGTAGGAACTTACGATATTCAAGTATCGATGATTGGATATACATCCCAGATTTTAACTGGAGTAATTGTTTCAGCAGATAGAGTAACAAATCTTGAAATTGCACTTCAACCAACAGTAATTCAAGGACAGGAAGTTGTTGTTACTGCAAAAAGAGATGAACTTCATAAAGAAGTATCAAATACACAAATGGTTGTTTCATCTGGACAGTTACAAGATGCGTCTGGTGTGCGTGAAATAAATGCGTTTCTTTCTAAATTACCGGGAGTTTCAACTGAAAATGGTTTTCTAACAATTCGTGGTGGAAGTGCAGACCAGACTGGTTCATTAGTTAACGGATTGTCATATGTTAATGCTGCTGTAGGAAATGCAGAAACTTCAATACCTCTTAGTGCAATTGACCAGGTTTCTCTTTTATCAGGTGGTTATAATGCTGAGTATGGAAATTTCAGGTCTGGTTTAATTAATATTACAACCAAAAGTGGTTCAAAAGATGGTTATCATGGAAGTTTTTCATTTTCAAGAGATAATTCACATATGAGAAGATTTGGTGCATCTTTTTATGACCCGCGTAATGATGCTTTACGTTCTTACTTAGATGCTTCTGTAGCATTTATAGGAACTGATGCTGCTTGGGCAAATAATCCTTACATGAAAGAACAGAATCCAAAGTTTACAGGATGGATTAATCAAGCATCAATTTATAATAAAGGCAAAGCTCCAGAAAAACAGGTTACTCCATTTGATTTATATTTATTTGCTGTATGGATGCATATGTCAGAACCTGATTATGAAGGACTTGCAAATTTATCTCCTGAACTAAAACAACAAATTGGTTATTACGAACTTTCTGAAGAACAAAAAAGATTATTTAAAAATCACAGAATGAAAGAAGATGGTTCTGATTGGAATTTTGATGGTGGTTTTGGCGGTCCAATTCCTTTCATTGGAAAATATTTAGGAGATGCTACTTTTTATATTTCTAATAATTCAAGCGAAAGACATTATGTAATGCCGCTTACATTAAGAAGTCAAAAATCATACACAACATTTGCTACAATTAAATCTCAGCCGGTTCAAAGTTTGAGTGTTACTTATAATGCTTTATGGAAAAGACAAATTGGCCTAAGCCCAATTCGTCCACCATGGGGCGATGCTCCAAATGCCGGCAATGCAGGTGGTTTCATGCCTCTTGATAATATTCGTTATGTTTATAATAATCCTGAATACTGGTATGACCCGCCATTCTACCCAATCTTAAATCAAACAATTTTGATGAATGGTGTTACTATTAATAAAATAATTAGCAATAAAACTTACTGGGAATTAACTGTAGGTTATTTGCATATAAAAAATCATACTCCTACTGGTGATAATAGAGATACAACTTTTATTACTAACTTTGGACCAATTTATGTAGATGAATCTCCTTATGGCAAGTGGCAATTTGCTACAACACATAAAGTATATAATCCAAATACAAAAGATTATTTTACTTTCCCGAGCTATGATGCCCCGCCAGGTATGGCAAGAAGATTTCGCGGAAAGGAAGGAGATTTATATGACAACACAAAAATTAACCAGCTTCAGGTTAAATTTGATTTAGCTTCACAGATTGATGAACATAATTTTATTAAAGGCGGCTTCGAATATAATTACATCGATATTAATCATAACTTCTGGGAAAAATGGAATAACAATGCTTATAACACTTACGAATTTAATTACCATCGATGGCCAAGTCAGGCAGCAGCTTATATTCAAGACCAGATTAGTTTTGAAGGTTTGATTGCTAATTTAGGAGTAAGATTTGATTATTATAATGGCGGCGGTGGTCTTTGGCCAACAGGTGATCCATTTGCTGAAGAAGTATTTCGTCCTCAGAAAGTTGATACAAGTCTCTATCGCTATCTTGAAAAAGGCGGTTCATACATCTGGGATACTTGGCTAAAATATAATGAAACTCATCCCGGATTTTTGCAACCAGTAAAAAATTTCTTTACCATAAGTCCTCGTATTGGTGTTTCTTTCCCTGTAACAGTGAATTCTAAATTTTATTTCAATTATGGACATTTCCGTTCGAATCCTCCTTATTACACAATGTATCTTTTCCGTTATCGTTACGACAAAAACGGATTGTATGATATGTCCAATCCAAACTTAGAACCACCAAGAACAATTTCTTATGAATTAGGTGTAGCTTATAATTTCCTTGATAATTATTTATTGCAACTTTCTGGATATTATAAGGATATTACTGGACAAGCTGGAGAAGTTAATTATCAAACATCGAGTGGAACATTAAATTATACAGGTCGTGCAAACAATGAATATCAAGATATACAGGGTTTTGAAGTTACATTATCAAAAAATGATAATTCATGGATTAATTTCTGGATAAACTTTAATTACATGCTCAGTAAAACTGGTTTAACAGGAAAACAAATTATTTCTGATGTAACAATTAATAATGACAGAGAGGGATTATATCAAGGACAGGAATCGAGAGCTTTACCTAGACCAAGATTAAATGCAAATATTACATTCCGTTCACCAAGAGATTTTGGTCCCTCAATTTTAGGTCATAAAATTTTAGGCGGCTGGAGTATGACTATATTTGGTGAATGGAGAGCGGGAGATTATTTCACTTATAATCCGCTTAGTAAACTTCATATTAGCAATAATATGAAATGGCCCGATTATTACATGGTTGATTTAAAACTAACTAAGTCATTTGATATCTATGGATTAAAATCTACATTTTATGTTGATATAAGTAATGTGCTGAATTTAAAAGTTAGTCTACTGAATAGAAGATATGCATTCCAGGATAACAACGACTTCAACAAATATTTAGCATCATTGCATCTTCCTATGTATGATTCACCAGAATTTGATCAATTACGTCAATCTCAACCCGGATATTATATTCCAGGGAATGATAAAGTTGGCGATTTACGTTCCGATGAAAAACCTTATATAAACGATCCTAATTATTCATTCTGGCTTTATGGGCAGCCACGCGATATCTGGGTTGGCTTTAGAATTGATTTTTAATTTTGAAAATAAAAGGAGATATATAAATGAAATTAGAAAAAATATTTTTGAAAATTTTCGCTGTTGTTTTTGTTTTTTCACTAATTCAAATTCAAGCTCAGCAGGCTGAGGAAACAAAAACTGCAATGATGAAAGTCGGAAGAGTATGGATTGGCGTTACTGCAAATGCTGATAAAGGTAATTTTGATTACCGTGCCGGGTTCTTTCCAAATGATTATAACATTGTTGGTTTTAGAGGTCAATATCGTGAACTTAATACTGGTTCGGGTTTTCAAATCGGAACAACTTCGTACTGGCCTAATCCTTACTCTGGAACTATTGATACTCTTCCAATTTATGGTCCTACAACTCAATGGACACAGATTGGTAAAGTAACTAAACCAATGACAAATTATATTCGTTACAAGTATCCCAAACAAGTTACAAATTTCCAATCAGTTGATTTACAGGATTTTGGAGAATACAATCCTTCAAAATTTACTGGTGGAACTTATGATCAGATTATTGAAGTAGGTAATGAATATATTTATGGAATAGAAATGACTCGTAAAATTATGGCATGGAGTCAAAATTATAATGATAATTACATAATATTTGATGTAACATTTGAGAATAAATCCAATTTTACTTTTGATTCTGTTTATATAAAAATGGAAGGTAACGGTGCTAATAGTTATTACTCAATTGGCATAAATCCTTCT
>JARYLX010000135.1 GCA_029907415.1 Melioribacter sp. | reverse complement strand
AGCTCTATGAATTCCATCTGAATCAAGCCAGCCGACCGAAAGAACGCCATTATAACTTGCTGGATAAAATGGCTCTTTTTTGTTTTCATTGCCTGCAGAAGCTACTATAAGTGCGCCTTTTGAAATCGCATAATCAATTATTTCCTGTTCATATCTTGAATATCCATAACCACCCCAGCTGCAATTAATCACTTTAGCTCCATTATCAGCTGCATATTTTATTCCTTCAAAACCATAATAAATATATGGGATATTATTATTATTTCTTTTATCCCCTCTTGATGCTTTCACTGGCATTATTGAGCAATTATACCCAATAGAAGCAATTCCAATTTTATTATTTGTAACTGCTGCTGCAATTCCTGCTACATGTGTGCCATGATAACCAACTCCAAATCCAAATGGTGCTTGGTCTTCGGATGGGTCGTTGTCAGGCGTTCCATTCAATCCTCCAAAATCATATCCAAGTATATTCCCATTACTATCTCGATAAACATTTCCACTTATATCTGAATGTCTCCAGTCAACTCCTATATCAACAATTGCAATAATAATTGTTGAATCACCTTTTGTAATGTCCCACGCTTTAGTAGCAGAAATTTGTGAAAGATTAATTTGTGTTCCACTAAGATAAATTGAGTCGTTCGGCATATAAGTTATCTGTCTTACAAATTTGGGTTCAGCCCATTCAATTTCCTTCATGCTTGAAATTTTTTTCGATACAATCAACGGGTCGTTTCCTGATTTAAGTTTTACGTTATAAATCCTATCTAATTTATCTTCACCTTTCTTTAATGCATTCTGAAACTCAGAAAAAACCGGTTTTATTTCTTGAACAGTTTCACCCTTTAATACAGAATTTATTCTTTTTTTAATCTCTATAGGATTAGCATAATTATCTTTTACTTTTATTATTACAGTATTTGAAAGATATATCAGATTACCTTTTTCAATTACAGATTCTTGAGAAAAAATCAGCATTGTGTGAAATAATATCAAAGTAAATATGATTTTTATCTTCATAAAACTCTCATACTCTTATGTAATAAACTTTTTATGATTACTTCATCTCTATTGTATTGTCTTTTATGTTGACATCTGGAATTTGATTGTTGCCAAGCTGAATTTTCTTAATTTTCTTTTTTGAGTTAAAATTAATTTTCTTTTCGTAATTACCATCTTTCCATATATCTGCTTTTGATTCATAAATTATTTGTTCTGTATTATCATCATAAACAGCATTTATTTTTACCGGAAGCGGCAAACCACCTTTATTAAAAATTACAATTTCTACTTTATTATCTTTTTGATGTGCTAATTTTATGGATAAATCTGGATACTTTGTATCAAAGAACCACGCTTTCCAGAACCAATCTAAATTTTGTTTAGAAACTTCATTAAAAGTAAAAAAGAAGTCATAAGGAACAGGATGTTTACCATTCCATCTTTTAATATACTCATGCAAAGATTTTTTGAACAAATCATCACCAAGTAAATTCCTTAAAAACTCATAAGCTGCTGCTGGTCTTCTGTATGAAGCATTTCTGTAAGAAGGTCCTCTCATTTGATACGAAGTAATCATTGGAGGCAAATCTTTATCTGTTCCGCCAACCTCGGAATAACCCTGTGCATTGCGTGTTCGCGGGTCATATCCTTCTGCTTGTTCTGTTTGAAAATCAAAAGGCAGCATAGTTGCCCAGCCTTCATCCATCCATGCATATTTTTTCTCGTTAATACCCATAAAAAATGGGAAATATGTATGTGCGATTTCATGAGAAGTCAAGTGAATAGTACCTTGAATTTCCGGAACAGATGAATTATTACACATCATTGGAAATTCCATACCACCCTGACCATTGAAGACAGTCATTACTGGATAAGGATATGGATACCCTGGTAGATGAGTGGAAAAACTTTCAATTGATTTTCTTGCAATTTCTGCTACCTGATAAAAATCTTTTGAATTAGGATTATATGCGGCTGAAATAAAAGCTCTTCTTCCTGTTTGTTTATCTACTACCAGACTTGATGCGTCCCACAAATAATGATTACTTAGAGCAAATGCAAAATCGGGTACATATTCCGCTTTGAATTTGTAAGTTAACTTTTCTTTGTTCAATGTTATTAAACCTGAGTAATCACTTTCTTCAATTATTCTTACAATTTCGTCTGAAGATAATGCTTTCTTATATTTCTCTAAAATTTTTTCTGAAAAAACTTCTTCTGGATTTTGTAATACTCCTGTTGCCCAGATGACAAAATTTTTAGGAACTGTAATTTCAACTTCATAATTTCCAAAATCATTATATGTTTCTGTATTGCCTGTGTAACTTATAACATCCCAACCATCAATGTCATCATATACTGCAATTTGCGGAAACCAATAAGCAACAAACATAGAAGTGCTGTCATACGCACCCATTCTTATTTGAGATTTATCAGGAATTTTACATGACCAGTAAAATTCAATTTCAGATTTTTCTTTTGGCAGTATTGGCTTGGATAGTGGGATAAAAAGATTTGTTCCATCTCGATAAGGTGAATCCTTCTTATTATCAAATTTTATTTCATTGTTGTTATAGACTATTTTATGTAATTCAACTCCTTCATTTACAGCATCAGGAGAAATTTGAAAATCACGCATATTGCCTTTTCGATAAATATCCATCAAAAGTTTTACTACTATTCTTTTTAGTGTATCGGGACTATTGTTATAATAAACAATTTTCTCTTCTCCAATAATTTTTCTTTCATATGGAAAGACTTCTGCTTTAATTTTATAGTCAGCTCTGTTCTGCCAATAATTTTTTCCTGGAGTTCCATCATAAGAACGAGTTTCTTTTTCATACGCTTTTTGAAAATTAACAGGAATAAAAAGAGAGGTTTTTTGTGCTAATGCTACTGCTGGTAATAAAAAAATTAGAATGAGCTTTAAAAGATATGTTTTCATTTTAATTCTCTTTTGTTATAAAACAAAGTAAAAATAAATGAAAAGATGTCTTATTACAAATGAAGATTTATTTACTGTGCTTTTGATTTGTTTTGCTGGTGTTGATTTCGTTTCAAAAATTTTTTCACTTATTAAAAAGATAAGAGGCTACCTCATGAGTTCTGTTTTTCGCGTAATTACATCTCTATATCTTCAACTTTTGAGATAACCTCTTTTAATATTATTCTTCATCTCCATTACTTTCTGGGATAACTCTTGCAATATCTGCTATTTCATCATCTTCATTTAATTTAATTAATCTTACACCTTGAGTATTTCTTCCCATAATTCTAATATCGCTCACTGCTTGACGAATTACCATTCCTTTTGTTGTTATGATTACAAGTTCATCTCCATCATTTACTTCTTTCATTGCAATCAATTTACCATTTTTCTCTGATGTCTTTACTGTAATAACACCCTTGCCGCCGCGTTTTGTTAGTCTGTATTCTTCTATTTCAGAACGTTTGCCAAATCCTTTTTCAGTAACAACAAGCAATGTTGATGCATTTCTAACCACAATCATTCCTATTACAGCATCGTTCTTGCCTAATTTAATTCCACGAACACCAGTTGCAGTTCTTCCCATATCTCTTACATCTTTCTCATTAAATCTAATCGCCATACCATTCCTTGTTCCAATGATAATGTCATTATTTCCATCGCTAAGTTTAGCTTCAATTAATCTATCTCCGGGGACAAGATTTATTGCATTAATTCCACCTCTTCGAATATTTGAGTAAGCAGAGAGAACTGTTTTTTTGATCGTTCCTTTTTCAGTAACCATTACAACATATTTGTCATCAGAAAATTCTTTAACTGTTACAAATGCTGTAATTTTTTCGTCTTTCTCTTTTTCAATTAAATTTAGAATTGACCTTCCTTTAGCAGCTCTTCCGCCTTCGGGAACCTCATGAACTTTTAACCAATAGCATTTTCCTTTGTCTGTAAAGAACATAATATAATGATGGGTTGAAGCTACGAACATATGTTCAATGAAATCTTCATCTTTAGTTCCTGCACCTGTTATGCCTTTACCTCCTCTTGCTTGTCGTCTGTATCCGCTTACAGGAAATCTTTTAATAAATCCTTGATGTGAAATTGTTACAACAACATCTTCTTCGGCTATAATGTCTTCGAGTGAAAATTCTTTGAAGTCATAAATAATTTCGGTTCTTCTTTCGTCGCCATATTTTTCTTTTAATTCAAGAAGTTCTTCTTTTATAATTTGTTTTCTTTTCTTTTCACTTTCGAGTATGCCTTTCAATTTTTCAATCAATTTAATTGTTTCTTTGTATTCATCTTCGATTTTCTTTCTCTCCAAACCAGTCAGTCTTTGCAATCTCATATCAAGAATTGCCTTGGCCTGAATTTCAGAGAGTTTAAATTTACGCATCAAGTTATGTTTAGCAGTTTCTACATCTCTGGATTTTTTTATTGTTTCAATTACTGCATCAATATTATCAAGTGCTATTATATAACCTTCCAGAATATGTGCGCGTCTTTCTGCAGCATCGAGGTCGAACTTTGTTCTTCTAATAAGAACATTCATTCGATGGTCAAGGAAATGCTGCATCATTTGTTGAAGTGTTAATACTTTCGGCACTCCATTAACAAGAGCAAGCATTATAACACCGAAAGTAACCTGCATCTGAGTATGCTTGAAAAGTTGATTTAATGTTACTGCTGGCTGTCCATCACGCTTCATTTCAATTACAATTCGCAGCCCATCTCTATCAGATTCATCACGAATATTTGCAATTCCATCAATTTTCTGCTCTCGTACCAGTTCTGCAATTTTTTCAATTAGTGCCGCTTTATTTACCTGATAAGGGATTTCTGTTATAACAATATTTTCTCTGTCGTTCTTAAGTGTTTCAATATTTGCTTTGGCTCGTAGAATAATTCTTCCTCTTCCTGTCAGATACGCTTCTCGAACTCCTTCATAACCATATATAATCCCTCCTGTAGGAAAATCTGGAGCTTTAATGTATTTCATCAAATCTTCAGGCTTCATTTTTGGATTATCAATAAGTGCAACAAGCCCATCAACGACTTCATTCAAATTATGTGGAGGAATGTTTGTTGCCATTCCGACCGCAATTCCACTTGAACCATTGACAAGCAAATTAGGAAGATAAGAGGGAAGAACCGATGGTTCTTGAAGAGTATCATCAAAATTTGGAACGAAGTCTACAGTGTTTTTATCTAAATCACGAAGCATTTCATCGGCAATTTTAGCAAGTCTTGCCTCTGTATAACGCATTGCTGCTGGACTATCACCATCGATTGAACCAAAATTTCCCTGTCCATCAACTAAAGGATAACGTAATGAAAAATCCTGAACCATTCTAACCATTGTATCATAAACTGCACTATCACCATGAGGGTGATATTTACCAAGGACTTCACCCACAATACGTGCAGATTTTTTATATGGCTTATTATATGCTAATCCTAATTCGTGCATTCCAAAAAGCACTCTTCGATGAACGGGTTTTAATCCATCTCTTACATCCGGCAATGCTCTGGCTACAATTACACTCATTGCATAATCGATGTAAGAAGATTTCATTTCTTCTTCGAGAGAGACTGGAATAATCTTTTCAAATATTGTTGTCATATGGTTTCTTTTATTTCCTTAATTTATTTCTAAAACTTTTTTACATCAGTATGGTTGCTATTCCAAGATAAAAAGTAATCGTAAAAATATCCGTTATTGCAAGTGTAATTGGTCCTGCAGAAATTTTTGGGTCCAGACTTTTTTTATGAAGAAATGATGGAATTGTAATTCCCCAGAAAGCAGCAATTATTTGAATTACCAAAATACTTAGACCAATTACTACTGCAGCAAGCAAATCCTGTTTCCATAGAATTATAATTAAAGAAACTATTGTTCCGCAGGTAAGTGCAAGTAAAAATGCCGTTCTTAATTCCTTCCACAAAATTCTAAAATACCATTTAATCGTTGGCTTTACTGAATGAAGAGCCTGTACTGTAAGCGTCATAGATTGAATGCTTGTGCTTTCTGCAAGTCCTAGAATCAATGTAAGAAAAAAAGCAATAATTAAACTTTCTTCTATAGTTGTTTCAAACATTCCAGCTAAAAAAGCACAAATAGTACCACTTGTTACCGTGGCAAGCAACCAAGGAAATCTAATTCTCCAAGCTTTAATAGGTGAAGCATTTTTAATCTCATTAATATTAACACCAATTGTTTCAAAGATATCATTAATTCTCCGGCGTTCTTCAATATCTGGTTCGCTGCTCAAAAACTCTTCTGTGAAAATATTAATATCAATAATTCCTACTAATTTTCTTTGTTCATCAACTATCGGAAATGCAAGAAATTTATAAGTTACAAAAAATTCACAGGCATCATAAACTGTAGCAGTCGATGGAAGTGCAGCAACTCTTTGAACCATAATTTGTTCTAATTTTGTATCCGGTTGTGCAGTTAATAATCTCCTTGTTGGTAAAACTCCAACTAATTTATCTTCATCATCAATGGCATAGAAATAAACTATTCTTTCTCCAACTCCTTCGTTTCTTATTTTTTGAAGTGCTTCTTCCACCGATAAATTTTTATTTAACACTGTAAAATCTTTACGGGCAAATTCAATAATTGGTTTATCGTATGTTGGCTTTACATTCATACTTTATCAAATATCAAGGTTAGCATACTTTGCATGTTTTTCTATAAATTGTCTTCTTGGTTCAACCTCGTCTCCCATTAAGGTTTCAAAAATTTTATCTGCTGCTGCTGCGCTTTCCAGATTAACCTGAAGAATGGTTCTTGTTTCCGGATTCATTGTTGTTTGCCAGAGCTGTTCCGGGTTCATTTCACCAAGACCTTTATAACGGGATATAACAATATGTTTTGATGTGGTTGTTTCTTCTGTTCCTTCTTCTGCTTCTACAACTTCCGCATTTTCTTTTTTCACTTTTCCATCTGCTTTAAGTCGTTTTAAGATTTTATCTCTTTCTTCATCGTCATAAGCATAATATTCATCTTTTCCTTTTTTAATTTTATAAAGCGGCGGCTGAGCGATATAAACTCTTCCTTCGGTAATCAGCTCTTTCATGTGTCTGTAAAAGAAAGTAAGAAGTAATGTTCTAATATGGCTTCCGTCTACATCTGCATCTGTCATTAGAATTATTTTTCCATATCGTGCTTTTGATGGGTCAAAATCTTCTCCTATTCCTGCGCCAATTGCAGAAACTATAGCCTGAATTTCTGGATTTTCCAGAATCTTATTAATCTTAGCTTTTTCTACATTTATAATTTTTCCTTTTATTGGAAGAATTGCCTGAAATCTTCTATCCCTTCCTTGTTTTGCAGAACCACCAGCAGAGTCTCCCTCAACAATATAAATTTCACAATGTTCTGGGTCTGTAATTGAACAATCTGCTAATTTGCCGGGCAAGTGTAAAGAGTCAAGAGCATTTTTTCTTCTTACAAGTTCACGTGCTTTTCTTGCTGCCTCTCTTGCTTCGGCTGCACGCAAACATTTTTCAATAATTTTTCTTGCTACAGATGGATTTTCTTCAAGATATTCAGAAAGTTTTTCACCTACGATTGATTCTACAATTGATTTAACTTCACTATTGCCAAGTTTCGTTTTTGTTTGTCCTTCAAATTGCGGTTCCATTACTTTAACAGAAATTACGGCTGTAAGTCCTTCCTTAAAATCATCTCCTGTTAAAGTTATTTTACTGTTTTCCTTTATTAATCCATTTTTATAAGCGTAATTATTGAAAGTTCTTGTAAGAGCTGTTCTAAAGCCAATTAAGTGTGTTCCTCCTTCAATTGTATTTATATTATTGACATACGAGTGAACATTTTCTGAATAAGAATTATT
>JARYLX010000134.1 GCA_029907415.1 Melioribacter sp. | reverse complement strand
TTGAATCCAAAGCAAAAAAACGAGACGACCAAGGCGATTACTGGTGGGAACTTCGCGCTTGTGCCTACTACCCCGAGTTTGAGAAGGAGAAGGTGGTGTGGAAAGCACTTGGTTTAGAACCTGCATTTGCCTTTGTCCCACCTGGAATTTATAACAATGATAAAGCCAATTTGTTAACAAGTAATACTATTTCTTTAAAATTTTTAGTTGGATTTTTTAATTCAAATATTTTCCAATGGGTATTTAAAAGTATAGGAATTAATATGGGGCAAGGTTTTGAATATAAACTGCAATTTATTGAGCTAATCCCCCTTCCCCCCCATCACCTCAACCAACGAGCCCATAGTAAAGCAAATCGAGTCGCTGGTGGATAAAATTTTAGAGGCAAAACAACAAAACCCCCAAGCTGACACCAAACACCTCGAAGACCAGATAGACATAATGGTTTACAAACTCTACGATCTAACCTACGAGGAAGTTGAGATTATTGACCCACAAATTGGAAACATTATTAGCAAAGAAGAATATGATAAGTTTGAGATTAAATAGTAAAATCATCTTCGATGCACTCTGTTTAACTCAAGCAGAGCGTGAGGAAGTCTTTATGCAGTTTGCGAGCTTGTGCAGAATAGATTGAACAAAGCGAGGAGTGTGTGAAAAATTATGAGCAAATATAGAATTTATATTGATGAAGTAGGAAACAATGATCTTGAAAGTTCAGATAACCCCAATCATCGTTATCTAAGTTTAACTGGTTTGATTTTTGAGTTGAATTATGTAAAAGATGTTGTAACTCCAGCATTGGAAAGATTAAAGCAAAAATATTTTCCATACCACCCAGATGAACCAGTCATACTCCATCGTAAAGAACTGGTAGGTAAAAAATTTCCCTTCAATTCGCTTAGAGACAAAAATGTTGAAGATGCTTTCAACGCAGAATTTTTAAAGCTTCTAAATGATTTAGATTATTCTGTAGTTTCTGTTTTAATTGATAAAAAAGAACATAAAATAAAATACCAAACTTGGAAATATGATCCATATCATTACTGTATGGAGATAATAATAGAAAGATTCTTCTTTTTTCTTGAATCTTTTGATTCTTTCGGCGATGTGATGGTTGAATCTCGAGGTGGTAAAGAAGATATGAGATTAAAAAAGTCATATTCAAAAATATTTCAAATTGGCACTCAGTTTATAGAATCAGAAAGATTGCAAAAGCGTCTAACCAGCAAGGAATTAAAAGTGAAACCCAAAATGTTAAATATTGCTGTTTTCTCAACATCTAAATTCACTGCTTTCACCTTCAACTCTTTTTCGTTTTATTGATTCTGATTTAATTCAAATCCCCAAATAGTCCTTCAAGCTACATGATACCATGCCTTTACCAGATGGGCTAAGGTGCTCCATTGAGGGTTCACTGCTAGCCACTCATTAAATAACATCTTCTTTATTAAAGACTGACTGAAGTAAAAACTCAAGCACAATTGAAGTAAATTTTATGTAAATTACGATTGGAAATGGAAAGAATCTCAGAATAGGACAACAAAAAACCCCGAAAATCAAATGTTTTCGGGGTTTTTTTGAGCTGGCGAAGGGATTTGAACCCCCGACCTGCTGATTACAAGTCAGCTGCTCTACCAGCTGAGCTACGCCAGCTTTTAAAATTTTGTGCGCAAATCTACTAATATTTTATATTTCATTGCAACTATTATTTATTTTTAGAACACAAATTTTATTTTTTATGCTTACTCAAAAAGAACTGAAATATTACGCTTCACTCCTACAGAAAAAATATAGACAGGAATACCATAAATTTCTTGTCGAAGGCATTACTTTAATCCAAGAAGCAATTAACTCAAATTATAAATGTGAAATTATTATATCATCTTATATTTATGCACAAAAAAATAATGATGTATTAAATCAATTAAAAAATAAAAATCTTAGAACAGAAATAATAAATCAAAATCTTTTTGAAAAATTGTGTGATACAAAAACACCACAAGGAATAATAGGAGTATTTCATTTCCCTGAAAACAATCTGAACCAAAAAGAAAATATTATTAAAGAAAAATTAATTGTCGCTCTTGAAAATATATCTGACCCCGGAAATCTTGGAACGATATTGCGTAATTGTGATTGGTTTGGATTTAATAATATTTTACTTAGTCCTGACTGCGCTGAAGTTTTTAATCCCAAAGTTATAAGAGCCTCTGCTGGTTCTTTATTTCATGTGAATTTTTATGAGGCAGAAAATTTTTATGATACATTGAACGATTTAAAAAAATCTGGATATAAAATTTGTTGTACAGATTTGGATGGTAAGAGTATTTATGAATTAAAACTTTCTGAAAAATCTATCGTTACTTTTTCAAGTGAAGCACATGGACCATCAAACAATTTATTGCAAGTTTCAGACTTAAAAATTACAATTCCGCGTTTTGGTAATGCAGAATCACTTAATGTGGCTTCTGCTTCCGCTGTTGTTTTATCTGAACTGTCAAAAAAAGTTAAGAAATAATTGTTTAATCAAAGAATTCCCAGGCAACTCCAAATCTTATCCCACGTTCCTGTTTTGGATAATATGGAACAATGAAATATTTCCTATTCAATAAATTTTCGAACACAAAATATATAATTGCATTTTTTTGAATTTGTCCTGCAATAAAAATATCTACTTGAAATTCTGAGGGATAATCGTTTGTAAGTAAGTGTGGAACACTCCTGATATTTGGAGAAATAAACCACAAATATGGTGTAGTAATGCTTTTCTCAAAATCGATTAGTAAATCATTTCTTTTTCCAATTGAAAAATAGTTCAAACCAATTTTTAAATTCAGATTTGAGTTGAAGAGAATATCCTGATAATAAATTCCACCTGATAAAGTGAATTCAGGTAAAGCCTGCTTTTTTCTATTGGTTTCTGAGAAGTAATAGCTTGTATTTGTGTTTAAAATTATCTTCCAAATTTTTGCTTCGAAGGAAAGATTAATCCCCTGCAGATATAAATTATCTGTTTTGAAATAAAATGCATAATCATTAAGAAGAGTGTTGTTTTGAATTAAAGCAGCAATGTATTTATTAAGTGCAGCAGAATAAAAATAACCAAAATTGATTTTCAATGGATTGATTGTAATAATTGATTTAATTTCTGCAACAGTATTGATTTGTTTTTTCTCTGTTATGGATTGATCGGTTTCGAATAAAGTAGTAGCTTTTTGAAATCTTGAAACTCCGGCATATATTTTTACTTTGTCATTGTGTATGAATGAAATATCGCCACCAAACCCAATAAAAGATTTTTCATTACGTTTCAAATATTTTCCGTATAAAGAAATCTGAGCAATTTTATCTGGTAAAAAAGAAGTCAACAAGATTGACGAAGAAAATGAATTCAAAGATTTATTATTAATTAATATTGGCGTGGAAAGTTCATTGTTCTCAAATTCATTAATAAAATTAATGTGAAATGCGGAAAAATATAAATCATGTTTTAATCTAATTCCAATTGTTTTATATTCATTGTTGTGAAATATTTTTTCGGCATTGCTTTGAAAATTTATTCCTGTTGTATCGTTTTGTCTGAATTCATTTAATCCTGTTTGATAATAAATAGAAAAATCAGTTAAAGAGTTTTTATTAAATTCTCCTGTTAATCTTAAAGCAAAATTATGTGTGGTTATTTTTTGATATCTGTTATAAAATTTCACTGGTGCAAGGATATTGTTATAAAGAACTTCTTCGAATTGTTCTTCGGGAAATGAATTTAAAATTGAATCTGCATTAACACCGCCATTTAATTGAGTGTTGGATTTAGAATAACGGTAATTGCCGCTGAGAGTTAAATTATTTGATAATGCATAGCTGATTCTTAAACTTGCAAGCCATAGACTGTAATCTGTATTTCTATAAAATGGATTTACACTTTGATTTGTTATTTCAGAAAAAATATTTAGTCTTTTACCAAAGTTAGAGGAAAAAATTCCATCAATCATTCCTTCCTCGTTAGGTGCCTGGTAAAATTTTATTCGTGTGTAAGGTTTTGAAGAAGAAATATATTTCGAAATTAAATTGACAGAAGCAGAGTTATTGTAATTATTATAAAGAAAACCTCGCGGCAGTGTAATAATTTCAACTGAATCAATACTTTCTGACTGAAATAAATACAAATCATATGTGTTGAATAATCGATTATTTAAAGTAATTCCATCAGATAAAAAAGAAATGTTATTATATCCACATCCATAAAATAAAATTTCGTTTGGTTGACCAAGTGAACCTAAATCTCTTAAAAATCCAAAAGGAATATTTGTAAAGAAATTTCCTGCATATCGGTAGTCAGTAAAATTTAATTCATCTTTTTTTATGATGGTTTTCAAAATTGAATGAGTTAATAAATTAGGAACATTTAGCGGGATAATTTTTGATGTATCACTTTTTACTAAAGTTGTATCTTCGGATAAAATTTTATTATCAAGTGATGTTAAAACTTTTGAAAAATTAATTCTATCGATGCCTTGTGAATAAAGAAAGGAAGAAAGAAAAATTATTGCGACAATAAATTTATACATGGGTTCAAAAAATTTTTTTACTAAAATAGATTTAATTGCAATACAATGAAAGAAGAATTTTGAATTATTATCATGTCATTTCATAATCATAAATTGAGAAGAAAAAAGTTTGAATAAAATTATTGATTAATATTTATGAATTATTATTTATAAATTGTTAAATAAAATATATAAAATTGTTTGTTTTAAAATGAAAAAGTATTAAATTTCGAGCGAATTAACTTCCATAAATTAAGGAGTTACATAATGGCAATGACAAAAAGCCAGATTCTTGATTACATGGCAAAAAAAACTGGAATTACAAAAAAGCAAGCTAATTTATTTTTAAGTGAGTTTGTAAAACTTGCTTACAAAGAAGCAAAAAAATCATTTACAATTCCGGGCTTAGGAAAATTGGTTTTAGTAGAAAGAAAAGCAAGACAGGGACGTAATCCTAAGACTGGAGAAGTTATTACAATTCCAGCAAAAAAAGTTGTGAAGTTTAGAGTTGCTAAACAAGCTAAAGATGCAATCTTAGTTTATAAAGCATAAGAGAAAGCCCATCATCTGGTGGGCTTTTTTCTTTGAACATTTTTCATTAATTCGTTGTAAAGTTTTTCAGGAATATTTTGAAGAATACGGGTAAGAAGTTTTTGAAAATTGCCCACATGTGAATAAAAGCCAATTACTGTACCGTTACTTTTATCGTGAATATAGATTGGTCTTGTTGGATACCCGCTAAAAATGCCACCACTTAATTTATCAATGTTTCTAAAATCAATTTCAATTTTCTTTTTGCTTAAGAAAAAATCTTTACATATCAGTTTGTTATTTGAAATGGTAATTTCGAATGGAAATAATTTATATGTTTTGAAAAAATATTTGTTCAAGTAGAAAATTATTGCACTATTAATAATTGCGGGTATTATGAAAAAAATTTTTTCACTTATATAGTAAATTGATGAAATTAAGTGAACAGACAACATTAAAGTTGCGATAATATTTCCATATCGATAAATAATTTTTGCAAAGAAAGAATACTTAAATGTTTCCATAGATTAACTAATCTTTATTTTAAAGTTATAAAATTATTAATAAATATTTTTTGCAATAAAGATAAATTGCAAGCAATGTTTAACAAACTAAAGGCATAATAATTTTATTTAATAAATTAACATAAAATTAATTCGTAAACTTTTGTTATTTTGAAATCGAAAAATCATATTAATTCCGATGAAATTACCAAGATTGAAATATGGAAGAAGATTAAGAGCTTCCGATTATATTTATAATTTTTTTGCAACGATTACCGGTCTTACAATTTTCAACTTAGAATTTTTTAAGCAGGTTTTTATTCCACCTTATGAAATATCAGAAATTAAAAAACACATGGATGAATTAGGAGTAAAAACTTTTGGAATTGTTAGTGTTACAGGTTTGATTATCGGATTAGTATTAGCAATGCAAAGTCAACCAGTTATGCAAAGATTTGGAGCATCCGACTTTTTACCAGGCATGGTTGCTTTATCTGTAGTTAGAGAATTAGGACCCGTAATTACTGCATTAATATTTGCTGGAAGAGTTAGTTCGGGAATTGGGGCAGAACTCGGTTCGATGAGAGTAACAGAACAAATTGATGCAATGGAAGTTTCTGCTGTTAATCCTTTCAAATTCCTTGTAGTTACTCGTGTAATAGCAACTACAATGATTTTACCTTTACTAACAATTTATGTAATTGTTATTGCTATCTTTGGCGGATTCATTGCAATTATTATAACTGAAAGTATGAGTTTTCAATATTATATTGATTCTGTTATTCGCTCTATTGAGTTTGGTGATTTTATTCCTGGCGTAGCAAAAACCTTTGTGTTTGGTTATATAGTTGGAATAGTTGGTTCATACAAAGGTTTTACTACAGAAGGAGGAACAGAAGGTGTTGGAAGAGCATCAACAACTTCTGTTGTTCTCTCATCATTATTAATTCTTATTTTTGATATGATATTAGTAAAAATTTCGTTATGGTTATGGCCGACTCTCGGATAATAATTGTAGAAAATTTAACCAAGCGCTTTGGTGAAATAACAGTTCTCGATAACATTTCCTTTAATGTTAATCGAGCAGAAAATTTAGTTGTATTTGGAAGAAGTGGTCAGGGAAAAAGTGTTTTGTTAAAATGTATCATTGGACTTATGACTCCTGACGAAGGAAATATTTTTATTAATGGTCAGAATATTAGAAATCTTTCTATTCATGAATTGAATAAACTTAGAAAAAATATTGGATTTCTTTTTCAAAGTTCTGCTTTATATGATTCTATGACTGTTAAAGAGAATTTAGCATTTCCTTTGAAAAGACATTTTCCTGAAATGACAGAAAAAGAAATTGATGAAAAAGTAAAATATACTCTCGAATTAGTTTCGCTCGAAGAAGCAATTGATAAAATGCCTTCAGAATTATCTGGGGGTATGAGAAAAAGAATTGGTCTTGCACGCTCAATTATTACAGACCCTCAAATAATGCTTTATGATGAGCCTACTACTGGATTGGATCCGATAACAACAAAAGAAATTAGTGACTTAATTCTTACACTTCAAAAAAAATTAAATATGACTTCTATAGTTGTTACACATGATTTAATATGTGCAGAGATTATTGCCGATAGAGCAATTTTCCTTAAAGATGGAAAAATTGCTTATGAAGGAAGTATTCAGGAATTTACAAACTCAAACGACCCATTCTTGAAAAACTTTTTTAGTCATGAATTTATAAAAGTTTAGTGAGGTGTAAATGTTAAAACAATTAGAAGGTGCGCGGCTCGGTATCTTTATTTTTATTGGTACTATTTTGCTTATCATTTCTATATTTCTAATTGGAAGCAGAGAACAGTTATTTACCGGCACAATTGAAATAAAAGCTTATTTTGACCAGATAGAAGGATTAAAAACTGGAGCGCCTGTTAGACTTAGTGGTTATGATATTGGAAGTGTTAGTGGAATCTCTCTTGTAGATGAAAAAACTGGCAATGTAGAAGTTCGTATGAGAATTGACAGTGAATTAAAGCGTTTTATCCGGCTTGATAGTCAAGCTGCAATTGAAACTGAGGGATTAGTAGGAAAGAAAATTGTAACAATAACTCCAGGCTCTCCAAACCTCGAAGAAATTTCTGACGGCGGAATTATTAAATCAAAAAATCCACTCAATATTTCTATGATTGTTGAAGAATCTGAAGCAGTTATATCTTATCTTAAAAGTCTTACCAGAGATTTAGCTGATATTGTAAATAAAGTAAATAAAGGTGAAGGCACTATCGGTAAAATTGTTAATGACGATAGACTTTATCGCTCTGCAGTAAGTATTACTCAAAATGCTGATAAAAGTTTAACTGCAGT
>JARYLX010000133.1 GCA_029907415.1 Melioribacter sp. | reverse complement strand
AAAGAAGATGAATTTAAAGGTAGATTTGAAAAAATTAAAAATATCTTTGAAGAAGATATTCAATAACTTTTCAATAACTTTTCCGATATGTTTCCATTATTTGATTAAATGTAGATAATAATTCAGGATCATTTTTAACTTTTTCATTTAATATTTCTTCAATATTTCCAAGTTTAGTAAATAATGTTGATTCGGGAATACCAGTAGTAAGTAAATTTCGGGTTAAAATATAAGTGCTTTCTTGTTTTCTTTCTGATTTATTTTTCTCGCTCAATGATTTTAATTTTGGAATTACATATGAATCCATCATATTTTTCATTTCGTAGGGAACACCAGGCATAGCTATAAAAATTTTATTATCCTTTTCTATCCAGATTCCCGGTGCTGTACCACGAGTATTCCTTATAGGTTCAGCAATTTTAGGAATTAGAGCTTGTTCTTCATTAATTTTAGTTAATTCCCTGCCTCTTACTTCAAAAAATTTTTTAATATCACTCAATACTTCTTCATTCATTATAAGTTCTGTATCAAAAAAATTTACAACACATTTCCTTGTAACATCATCGTGTGTGGGGCCAAGTCCACCTGTTACAATCATTATGTCACAAATCTTAAAAACTCTTTTAAACTCTTTTATAATTTTATCTTCATCATCAGGAAGAACACTTGAGCCAATTATCTTAATTCCATTCTTGACAAGTTGTTCTCCAATGTAAGCTGCATTAGTATTTACTACCTGACCAATAAGAATTTCATCACCAATTGTAACTAAATATGCATTCATAATTATATCTATGTTAGTAATTAAAATATTCTATTAAGTAAATCGATTGATAATTGAATAATCAAAAAAGTATAAATGCCAGCTAAAACATCATCAAGAACTACTCCCCAGCCATTTTTAATTGATTCAAGTTTTTTTATTGGAAAAGGTTTTATAATATCCATAAATCTCCATATAAAAAAAGCTATTAATAAGAACCATATTTTCTTTGGAACAAACAATAGCGAAATCCATGTGCCAATTATTTCGTCAAGTGTAAATTCTTTTGGGTCATTGCCGTAAACTTTTTCAAATTTTTTTGCTACATCAACACCAATAATAATAAAAAAACTAATTAATACAATCATAAGAGTGGGATTTTCAAAACCTGGAATTAGAAATATAAGTAACGCAAGCAAACTTGCTTTTGTGCCAGTAGCTTTTTTAGAAAATCCAGTATAAAAGCCAGAGCCAAGTATTTTTTCTATTGAATTAATTTTTTGCTCCAAAAAGTTGTTTTATAAGTAATCTGTTTGTGTAAATATAAGTTATGCCTGTTATGACAGTAAATATAGTGATAGCAAGCATTGTATAGTAAATTAACTCATGATGCAATAAAATATTAAAAAGATTTTCTCTTCCTTCATAAATCCATTTTACGGTTTTAGCAGTATAGATTAACAATAAATAATAAAGAAATAACATCTGAAAAAAAGTTTTCCATTTTGCAGAATAACTTGTAGAAAAAGAAACTTTTTTATAATCAGCATAAATTCTGAGCAATGTAATAAGTATATCCCTCGCAATAATTAAAATGACCATCCATAATTCTAAAATTCCAACAAAAACAAAAGCAAGAAATACAGTTGAAGTTAAAATTTTATCTGCCAATGGGTCTAAAAATTTACCCCACTCTGTTATGTAATTAAACTTTCTTGCAAGCCAACCATCATACCAGTCTGTAATTGCAGCAATTATGAATACCCCCAGAGAAATTTGTATGAATAAAGGTTCACCATTCAAAAATAAATATAAAAATATTGGTGTTAGAATAATTCTTAAAACAGTTAACTGATTTGGGAGTATCATGATAAGTATTGAAATTAAATAGACAATTTTCTTAAATAATCAAAGTCATATATACCCGTATTGTGAAAATCTTTCCAGATGATATTAATTGCATAATTGCCTGTTAATTTTATCTCCTGAATAGTAATTTGTTCATCAGAAAGAATAGGAATGTATGAATCACTTCTTTCTTTTTTCTCTGCTAAACAGAAGGCACAAGGACAATTATATCTCAAGTCAGCTAATTTTATCTTCGTTTCAAAATTATTATCCCATTTAATATATAAATAAGTTTTATCGATAATCTTAATCTCAAAAGGTAACATTATTCAATAATTTCTCCCGTAAGTTTATAAAGTGCTTCTTGATATTTTTTGCTTGTGTTTATTATTACATTTTCAGGTATTGGTGGAGCTGGTGGTTTTTTATTAAAATTAATTGATAATAAATAATCTCTTAAATATTGCTTATCAAAACTATTTTGGGAACGGCCTTTTTCATATTCTTCAAGTGGCCAGAATCTAGATGAATCAGGTGTTAATAATTCATCTATTAAAATTATTTTCCCATCATAATAACCAAATTCCATTTTTGTATCAGCAATTATTATTCCTTTCTTTAATGCATATTCCACTGCTTTATTATAAATTTTTATTGAAATTTCTTTTAAGTAATTAAAAGTCTCTTTTCCGATTATCGAGATTGCTTGCTCTTCATCTATGTTCTCGTCATGTAATCCTATTTCAGCTTTTGTCGAAGGAGTAAAAATTGGTTCTGGAAGTTTTTCAGATTCAACTAAACCTTCGGGCAATTTAATTCCACATATAGAACCAGTTTTTTTATAATCATTCCAGCCAGAGCCAGTTATATAACCTCTTACAATACATTCAAGAGGAATTAATTCAGCTTTCTTTACTAACATCGAACGATCTTTTAATACATCTATATAAGGCTTACATTCTTCCGGGTAATCTTCTACATTTATACTTATCAGGTGATTATCAATTATATCTTTTGTAAAATTAAACCAGAAAGCAGATATTTTATTTAACACAGCACCTTTAAAAGGAATTCCTTCGTTCATTATTACATCAAACGCTGAGATTCGATCGGTCGATACAATTAAGTAATACTCTCCGAGATCATAAATATCACGGACTTTACCACTTTTGAAAAATTTTAAGGTTTCAAAATTAGTTTTTGTAATTACTTTCATTTTTATGACCTTTCTATAAGTTAATGTAATTTTTATAATCCAATATACTTAGAGAATAAAAGTAATTCAAATAAAACTCTGATGAGATTGTAAAAAAGGTTACATATTAAATGAGAGATTATAAAATTTTGTAGATATAAATTGCTATAAAAAAAGCAATTACTTGATACTTTAAAACTGCATGATTATCAGATTTCATAGTCCATAACTAATAGTTTAATTAAAATAGTTATGAAATAACAAAAATAATTTTTATGAACAGATTTCTTATTTATTTTAATAACAATGATTCAATGCGTAGTTTGCAATTAAAAACTTTTTTATTGTCTTTTGCTGGTATGATTAAAAACTGGATGAATTCTAATTCGTTAAGATTAATTTTTTCACTTTTATTCTGACCTTTGTTTTTCCATATTTTAGGTAAAAATCTTGGATATGAAAAAGGTAAAATTAAAGATTCACCCGCGTGGAAATCACTTAACTTAATTTCTTTTTCTATCCATTCTTTATCTAAGCTTACTTCAGATTGATAAACATTACCACTTTTTGTTATTAAATTGATTACAAGTTTAAAATTGTTTTCATCTTCTGAACAAGCTCTTAGAATAATGCTTTTATAATTTTGTAATAAACCACTTATAGGATTGATAAAATTAGAAACATTTAATTGAAATCCGAATGGATAATCATCTTCTCCTGCAGAAGTTAAATTAATAAATATTGAATTCTTATCACTTGTTATGCCATTTTTATAATCCACAAAAAATCTTGTAGAACGAGAAAATTGAGGAAAGACAATATCTTTATAATCTCTCAATGCATTAAATAATTCAATTGAGGTGTTACTATCTACAACAACAGTTTTCCACAATTTATTAAAATGAAAATCCCAATCTTCTGGTGATATTTCTTTTCCATCGGGGAATGTATATACTTTATTATCAATATTAAGAGCAACACAATATTCAATCTGACCTGGAGTCAATATTTTAGCAGAATCTGAAATTAAATAATCAAACCCACCAACATTTTTAAGAAGATGTTTCTCAAAACGTCTCCATCCCAAGCGTTTTATATATACTGCAGCTTCTTTAATGCTTCTTGGAGATGCAATCTGAAATTTTATCATCTTATAATTATTCGATTCTAAATACAAAGGTGTTTTGTTAACCACATACGCATTTGATTCATCTGGAGGCAAATATAAACCATCTAAAAATTTTTCCTTTTTAGACAAATAATTTTTTACTTCCTCTTTCTTAATACTTTTCGATACAAGTAAATAAATACCCGGTTCAACAACAAATTCTTTCCCTTGTGAATAGAATGGGACTAAATTTTTGTTGAGAGAATTAATCTGGAAATCCGAACCTAAATCAGGAATATCAATTTTGAATTTTCTTTTTTCCCAGAAAAGTTTTGAAATTTGTTTTTTCATGCTTGTTTGTTCAAATGGGTCAGATAGCCATAAAACATCAGGATATACTTCTAATTTCCACATACCATTTTTAATTTTGTCAAAAAAATATGCTCCGGTCCCATCATAATGAATAATTGGTGAATTACCTACACCAGCAATTTTTTTTAGACTGTCAACAAACACAGGTTTTGAATCTGTAGAATTAGAATATATAAATTCTGTTAAGGAATTATATTCACACAAATCTTTCTCATAATTAATTATAAAATCATCAAAATTGTTGTTAGCAGGAAAATCACCATATGATTTCATCCCTTGTAATTCATGAAATGCTTTTGAAGCAATCATTAAGCTTATCGCCTTTGAAGGAGCATATAGTAAGTTAACAAAATGAGTTTGATATTCTGTATTACTCCATGCAATTTGAACAGGGTCATATGCAAACATTGTTGCGAACTGTATTCCAGCTTCTCTAAAACTTCTTGCCATTGCTGGATACATAAACGAAGCTCCAATATCTGCAGCATCAAATTCATAAACCATTTTTGCTTTTTTATCAAATCCTTTAACATTTTCTGATGGTATTTTATACTTATTAACATTTATAAGATAATTTCCATTAAGAATTTTATTATGAACTAATCCTGTAGGATACCATTGAAACGAAACTCCTTCAACTTTTGAATTACAAACAGCTTGGGCTTGTGCATCATTCCAGTTTTCACTTATGTTATAAAAAATTGGTTTTGTAAAACCTGCTTCACGTAATACATCATACATTTCATTAATGTATTGTCTTACCTTAGAAGTGTCATCAGGATGATGGGGTTCATTAATTATTTCTAAGGCTATGATTGATGGGTCATCTTTATAAGCAAGCTTAGTATATGGATTAACATGATTTATAATTTGTTTTAAGTAATTTTTCTGAGCTTCTCTTGCTTTTGGATTGGTAATCATTTCAACTTTTGAATAATAAGTAGAAAAACCAGGAGTTTTGTAATCAGGTTCAGGCCATGCAGTACCCCACCATGCAATTGGTGTTATAATAGTTTTAATTCCCTTTTGTGCAAGTTTATATAACAAATAATCAAACAATTTCAGGTGTTCGTTTTGTAAAACATTTCCAATACTGTCGGAAATTTCTCTATCCCACATATGAATTCGAAATGCATCAAAGCCAAGTCGGGCTAAATGATTTACATCAAGGTCAATTGCTTTTTTCAAAGATAATCCAAGTCTTTTGTGAGCTCTATATGCATAAGCAAAAGGTGTTGTGTAATTTACACCAAATAATCTTACTTCTTCTTTTGTATCCTCCCATCTTAGCATGCCATCAGAATCGACAAATACATTATTATGATTTGATTTATTCTGAGAAAGTACAAAAGAAAAATTGATTATTACAATTAAGAAAATAATTAATACTCTTTTCATATTATTACTTCCTGAAATTTTTATAAACTAACCCGAACATCATTTATACTTAATCAACAGTTAGTAAAAAATTTTGACCAGAATAATTTTTTATCTGTGCTAATCCGTTTAATCTGTGTTTATCTGTGTTCTATTCCCTCAAATTATTTCAACAAAATCATTTTCTTTGTAATTATTTTTTCTTCAGATATTAAGGAATAAAAATAAATTCCACTAGGCAAATTGGAACCATCAAATTCTACTTCATATTTATCGGGTTTATAAAATCCTTCTGCTAAAGTTTTTATTTCTCTTCCAAGTGCATCAAAGATTTTTAATTTTATGTAAGTACTTGTTGAATTATTTTTTAATGAAGGAATTGAAAAAGTAATCTTTGTTTTTGGATTAAAAGGGTTAGGGTAATTTTGCAGCAGTTCAATTTCAAAAGGAATTGTATTGTATTCTTTAACATCGTTAATCAATAATTTATCATTAAAAAATTTCCATGATAAAGTTGAATCACTTGAAGGGAAATAAAATATTCTATCACTAATATTAGATTCCCAGCCGCCAAAAGATGAATTATCAATGTAAAATTTATATTTGATTTTTGAACCTACTGCAATTTTATTTTTAGGGAAATAAGCAATTCCTGACCAGAATGAACCGTTGGCAACACTATTTTCTTCTCTTTTCAAAATTAGTTTATTGTTAATCCATGATAAAACTCCAGCGGATTCAATCGAATCTCCTCGAACAATTACAGGACCATTTTTATTTGGGTCAAACAAATTTTTTTTCATCAAATCGGATAGATTCACTCGAAACAAAATTCCAATTGAATCATTTTTTTGTTCGAATGGTGAAAAATATTGATTAACCTTTGTACTTAAAGAATTATAAAATTGGATTGGTAATATTGTATCATTTTTGTCAGCAATAAATAATCTGTAATTTTTATTGCTTCCATTAAAAGGTATAACAGGACCTTCCCAGCCTACTCTTAAAAATGTTGGTTTTGTTTTCGAATGACCTGTCCAAATTGTATACTCGAGAGTATCTCCTTCATACATTTGAAATGAATATTCCCAATTATCACCATCTACATTTTTTAAAATTAATTGTGATTGGTCATCCCAAGAAATTCTTTCTCCGCTCGGCAATAAACTTGAACTAATTCCTTTTGATTCACCTCTAATTTGAACTATGCCGGATGATTTTAATGTATCATATAATGTTGAAGTATTAATTCTTATCTTAACATTAATAGTAGAAATATTTATTTCAGGAAGAAATGCATTCCAGGAATCAAGTGCTTCTGCTTCGAGGTTTGAATTAGTAAAACCAAATAAAGCTAAATTTTCCCAGGAAGAACCAATTGGTGGGACTGAAATATATGCGGGCTCCCAGTAGAAAAATCCTTTACCTTTATTGTTCTTTGTTTCTCTTATAATTTTCTTAAGAAAAATTAGAAAATCTTTTTGACCTTTTACTGTTGCCGGAAATCCCTGTAATAATTTTGTACTTGTTCCAACTATATTGCCATGTCCATCAATTTGATATCCTGTTGTCCAGGGATATGCTGTTTCAACAATAATAATATCTTTATTATAACGAATAGCTAAATCATTCAAATTATATTTTAATTGGTCTAAAGTTCCATGCCACCAGGGATAATATGAAAGACCAATTACATCGAAATTAACACCTAAAGCAAGTAATTTGTTATAAAAATAAACAGCTCCATTATTATCACCGCCTCTATCTATATGAATCATAATTTTTATAATATTTGAATCAACATCTTTTATACCTTTTATGCCTTGATTAATTAGTTGAACAAATTTTTGCCATTGCTGATTTTCGTTCAGGTCTTTATCGTATAGTTTTCCATCAGGCCAGAGCATTCCACTGGTAATTTCGTTTCCTATCTGAACCATATCTGGTAAAGCATTTTGATTTTTAAGAACGGTTAAAACAAATTTTGTATAAGCATAAACACTATCTTTAAGATTTTCAAAAGGTAGATTAGTCCATACAGCAGGTTTAGTTTGTTTACCGGGATCAGCCCAAGAATCTGAATAATGAAAATCG
>JARYLX010000132.1 GCA_029907415.1 Melioribacter sp. | reverse complement strand
AGCTGAAAATTTATATGGTGCAATGAAAGCAAACCCGGGTTACAGAGGAATTAAAGCGCCAAATAGATTAAATATGAGATATATAACTGAAGATGTTCCAATGAGTTTAGTACCAATTTCATCAGTCGGTAAAAAATTTGGTGTGCAAACTCCAACTATTGATGCAATTATTCATCTTGCATCAATTTTAACACAAACAGATTACTGGAAAGAAGGAAGGACAGTAGAAAGATTGAACATTCAGAATATGACTTTGAAAGAACTGAGATTACTTGCAATTGGAGAAAAGTAACAAATAATGAGGATTTAAAATGAAAAATAAAAAATTAATACTTGGATGTGCCTTAGGAAATTGTGTCCACATTGGTGGATTGAATCACTTTTTAAGATTAGCAGAGTTTGAAGGATTCAAAACTATTTCACTTGGTCCAGCTGTACCGATTGAAAGATTATCTGCTGAAATTGAAAAACACACTCCTGATATTGTTGCTGTGAGTTATCGCCTTACACCAGAAGTTGCAGAAAATCTTTTTGATTCTTTGAAAGAATTAATTGATAAAAAATCTCTTCACAATATAAAATTTATTTTTGGTGGGACCCCTTCTGTTGCTATAGCTGCAAGAAATAAAAAAATCTTTGATAAAGTATTTGATGGAACCGAGATTATAGATGAGATAAAAGCTTATTTGAGAGGTTCACAAACCGCAAATCAGCAGGAAATATTTCCTCAAACTTTAATTGAAAGAATAAAACTCAAGTATCCTTATCCAATAATAAGGCATCATTTTGGTAGACCATCATTGGAAGAGACAATTGAAGGAGTAAAAAAAATAGCTGAAGCACAAGTATTAGATGTCATTTCAATCGGTACAGACCAGAATGCACAGGAATTTTTCTTTCACCCTGAATTAATGAAACCAGAGCTTGATGGTGCTGGTGGTGTTCCTGTAAGAATACCAGAAGACTTAAGAGCAATTTATGAAGCATCCAGATGTGGAAATTATCCTTTAATGCGTTGTTATAGTGGAACCAATGATCTGCTCAAATGGGCTGAGATGAGTGTAGAAACAATTAATAATGCCTGGGCTGCTATTCCATTGACCTGGTATAGTGTGATGGATGGTAGGTCAAAAAGACCACTTGAAGTTTCCATTGCAGAAAATCAATCTGCTATGAAATGGTATGCTGAACACAATATTCCTGTTGAAGTAAACGAATCGCACCAATGGAGTTTGCGTGATGCTCACGATTCACTTGCTGTTACTATGGCATTTTTAGCTGCTTATAATGCTAAAAAAATGGGTGTAAAAGATTATGTCGCTCAATATATGTTTAATACTCCACCAGGAACTTCACCACAAATGGATATTGCAAAAATGTTAGCAAAGAATAAACTTATTGAAGAATTAAGAGATGATAATTTCAGAATTTACAGAGAAGTTCGTGCGGGGATTGCACATTTTTCTCCTAATCCGCAAATTGCTAAAGGGCAGCTTGCTGCATCAGCTTTAATCAGCCTTTCACTTCAACCTCATATTCTCCATGTCGTTGCTTATTGTGAAGGCGATCATGCAGTTTATCCAGAAGAACTAATCGAAAGCTGCAATATTGTTCACGGAGTAATTCAAAATACTTTGAATGGACTTCCTGATGTTACAAATGATAGAAATATAATTGACAGAAAAAATCAATTGATTGAAGAGGCACGTGTTCTGTTAGAAGTTATAAAAAAATTTGGACAAGAAATGAGTGATGATCCTCTGTGTGATCCAAAAGTATTAGCTTCAGCAATTAAAATCGGAATACTGGATACACCACATTTTGTTGGTAATCCTAATCTTTGTGGTAAAATTAAGACAAATTTGATAAACGGTGCATGGTATGCAATTGATGAAAACACTGGAAATATTTTAACAGAAAAAGAAAGGTTAAAGAAATTTTTTAATATATAGTAAATTAAAAGGTAGTTATTGCGAAGGACAAAGTCCCGAAGTAATCTAATTTATATGTAATATTAAAAAGATTCTTCACTTGGCTCAGATTGATTATTTTATCCTTTCTTGTCATTCGACGAAGAATCTAAAACAAATTAATTTCTAAGAGATTCTTTACTTTGCTAAAAATGATTTTGTGTTGCTTGATGTTATTTGTCATTCTTAAATCCGCCTAAGAATCTACATGATATCTATTCTATATAGATTACATCGTTTTGCTCGTAATGATAAAGCGAAACAGTCGTTGCGAGGAGACTGTGTCGTAATTCAATCATATTGTATACTCACCTAAATCCCTCTCTTGAGAAGAGAGGGACTTTTAAATTAATGCACGAGGGGTTGAGTTATATATAACAAAAATCATATTACGACACAGCCTCAAGGAGCGAAATGACGAAGCAGTCTATAAATACTAAATATCATAAATGTTATAATAAATAAAAGGAGTAATTATGTCTGGAATTGCTGGAATAAATAAACCAAATCAATTTGATTTAGTTGAAAAAATGCTAAACAAAATTTCACATCGGGGTAAGTTTGGTAAAAAAATATTTTCCACACAAAATTCAACTTTAGGTATAGTAAATACTCAATACCAATCGAGAGATCTCGAGATATGTGAGGTTGAAAAAATCATTAAAGATGATTTGGGTGATGGACATTTGGCTTATGCAAAAGAAAATGGAAATACAATTGAGCTATTTAGAGATGAGATTGGAGTTTCGCCGTTATATTATGGATTTAACGATAATGTGATATGTTTTGCATCTGAAGTCAAAAGTTTGATGGAAGCAACAAAAAATATTTTTGAACTTCCCCCAGGTCACAAATTAATTAATAATAATTTAATCAGGTATTATCAGCTAAATAATAATTCATTCTTAAAAGAAGGACCACAAAAAATTGCAGACCAGCTATTTAAGCTTTTGGAAAACTCAGTCAAGAAACGAATTAATGGGAATGAAATAGGCAGCTGGTTATCAGGTGGGTTAGATTCAAGTGTTCTTGCTTCATTAGCTAGGATGCATGTCGATAAACTTTATACATTCTCAACCGGAATAAAAGATGCGCCTGATTTACAATATGCTCGTGTAATGGCCGAGTATTTAAAATCCCAGCATCATGAAATTATTGTTTCTGTAAATGATATGATTCATTTATTACCTGAGGTTATTTATTACCTCGAATCATTTGATGCTTTACTTGTTAGATCGAGTATTACAAATTATTTGACTGCTAAAGAAGCTTCTAATTATGTCGAACAAGTTTTTTCTGGCGAAGGCGGAGATGAACTTTTTGGCGGTTACCATTTCTTAAAAGAATTGCCAATTTCAAAACTTAATGATGAATTAGTAGATATTACAAATAGACTTCATAATACTGCGTTACAAAGGGTTGATCGCTGTGCATCTGCTTTTGGAACCGTAGCTCATGTAGCTTTTCTCGATTTAGATGTTGTTAATTATGTTATGAAAATTCCTCCTGAATATAAAATTTATAATGGAACTGAAAAATGGATACTGAGATTAGCAATGAAAAATCATCTGCCTGTGAAAATTTTAAATCGAACAAAGGCTAAATTTTGGGAAGGTGCGGGAGTAGGTGAATTTTTATCTGATTATGCTGATAAAAAAATTACTGATTCTGAATTTAAATCGGAGAGAATCTTAAAAAATGGTTGGGTAATTAATTCAAAAGAAGAGCTAATGTATTACAGGATTTTTCGAGAGCATTTTGGTGATTTGAAAAATCTTGATTGGATGGGAAAAACAAAAAATTAATTTAAAGAAATTTAGTATTGAGATGTTAATTGCCAATTTCAGATTATCTGTCATCAGTATTATATCTTTTATTATCGAAGAACTTGGTAACAAAATCTGTGGGACTCTATGTAACAAAAAGTTACACAGAGTACCACAGAGTTTAATAAATGTTACTTGCATGTTTTACAGATTAGGTAGATTTCTCAATTAAAATATCTAATAATTTCTTGACCTTCTCAAAATTTTTTATTCAGCCATTAAGCATGCAATGGCAGCTGTATTAACAATATCGTCTACACTGCAGCCGCGGGATAAATCAAAGAATGGTTTTTTTAATCCTTGATTAATCGGTCCAACTGCTTCAGCGTTACCTAGTCTTTGAGCAATTTTATAACCTATATTTCCAGAATTCAAATCCGGAAATATCAAAACATTTGCTCTTCCTGCTACAGGACTTCCTGGAGCTTTTTTCTTTCCAACTGATTCTACAATTGCAGCATCAAATTGAAGTTCGCCATCTACAGTTAAATCAGGTCTTCTCTCTTTTACTAAATTTGTTGCCTGACGCACTTTATCAACCATTTCATGTTCTGCACTCCCTTTAGTAGAAAAGGATAACATTGCAATGTATGGTTCTTCACCGGTTAATTTTTTATGATTATCAGCTGTGGAAATTGCAATATCTGCTAATTGACTTGCATCAGGGTTTGGATTAACTGCACAATCGGCAAAACTGTAAATTTTATCGGGATAAACCATCAAAAAGAAACTTGATAAAATGGAAATCCCTTCTTTTAATCCGACACAAAATATTGCAGCCCGTGTTACATCTGCAGTTGTTGCATAGGAACCAGATACACTTCCGTGAGCCATTCCTTCTCGAACCATCATTCCTGCAAAGAAAATATCTCTTTTTATTGTTTCTCTTGCTTGTTCAATTGTTACACCTTTATGTTTTCGTAAATTAAAAAAGATGTTAGCAAAATCGCTTAACCTATCAGATTTTTCATGGTCAATAATTCTAATTCCTTGCAAATCAACATTTAGTTTTTTCGCATCTGTCCTAATTTTTTCTTCGTTGCCAAGAGTTATGATTGATGCAATATTTTCTTTTGTTAAAATTTCTGCAGCACGCAAAACTCTTTCATCGTGCGATTCGGGGAGTACAATAGTTTTTTTCTTTTGGGATGCTTTTTCTCTGATTTGTTTGAGTAATTCAATTTCTGCCATAAAATTTTTCCTTAATTAATATTTTTTAGTATTCAAATATAGATTAAATAGTAACTAATTTATAATTAAATTTATTGAATGATGATTTTTCAGATATTTTATTTTATCAATGATTATATTTGTATGAATTTTATAATAATCAAGTTAAATGCTTATGAAGCAAAAAGTTAGTCAAATAGATATTAGAAAATATTTATGGATTTTTATTTTTCTTCTTTGTTTCATTTTTCTATCTGTAATTTTTTCTGATATACTTGCTATCTTAATTGTGTCTTTATTAATTGCAATGATTTTAAATCCAGCAGTCGATTTTCTTGAAAAGCAGGGCTTTAATAGATTGATATCTGTTCTGTTAGTATTTCTTTTATGTGGTTCTTTATTGTTATTAATTTTTTCATATCTGCTCCCTAAAGTTTTTAATCAAATGAATTCACTTGCACAGATAATTACACCTGAGAGTTTATCTTCAATTTTTAAAAGCATAGAGTTATTCATTCAGAAATTATTTCCATTCTTAAATACACAGAATCTGATTAATCGAGTCTCAATTGAATTTCAGAATTTATTATTTGGATGGATAAATAATGTAAGCAGCATTTTGTACAGCATATTTTCAATTCTTGCTCTTTTGGTGATTGTTCCCTTTATAACATTTTTCTTACTTAAGGATAATAAAAAAATTATAAAAGGCATCATCAATATCATGCCAAACAAATATTTTGAAGTTTCGTATTGGGTTATAAAAAAAATTTCAATTCAACTTGGAAGGTTTGTTAGAGGTTGGATTCTTGACGCAGCAATTGTTGGCATTTTAGCAGGAATTGGGCTTTCTATTCTTGGTATCAATAATGCTGTTTCAATAGGATTTATTGCTGGAGTAGGTCACTTAATTCCTTACTTTGGTCCTGTAATTGGTGGAATTCCTGCCATAATTATTTCAATAATTCAATTAGGAAATTTTTCGATGCTTCCCAAAATTATTCTCATGTTTGCTTTAGTTTATATATTTGACAATGGCTACATACAACCGAAAGTATTTTCCAAAAGCACAGATATGCACCCATTAATAATAATTATTTTAGTTCTAATTGGTGGAAAGTTACTTGGAGTATTTGGAATGTTACTGGCAGTCCCGGCTGCTACAGTTATTAAAACTGCAGCTAAAGAAATTTACTATGGCTATAAAAATTATAAAATCATTCGAACATAAAATTCCTTTCAAAAATTTTTCCTCAATAATTATTCGGAGAATATTATGGAACTTCAATTTATCGGAGCAGCTCAAACTGTAACAGGTTCAATGCATTTAATTAAAGCTAATGGGAAAAAATTTTTACTTGATTGTGGTTTATTTCAAGGTAAAAGAAAAGAAGCTTTTGAACTTAACCGAAATTTTGAATTTTTCGACCCAAAAGAAATTGATTTTGTAATTCTTTCACATGCTCATATTGATCATTCAGGTAATTTGCCTTCTTTAATTAAAAAGGGTTTTGACGGGAAAATTTTTTCAACTTTTGCAACAAGAGATTTAGCTTCAATTATGCTGCAGGATAGCGCACATATTCAGGTTAAAGATGTGGAGTTCGTAAATAAAAAAAGAAAAAAGAAAGGACAAAATTTATTTGAACCTCTTTATACTCATGAAGATGCATTAAATACATTAAAACATTTTATTGGACTAAATTATCACAGAGAATTTGAAATTTATCCAGGAATTAACTTAACATTTTTTGATGCTGGACATATTCTCGGTTCATCAATTGTATTTCTTAAAATAAATGAAAATGGAACAATAATTAATCTTGGATTTTCTGGTGATTTGGGAAGAATGAATATGCCAATATTAAAAGACCCTGAAAAAATTCCTGATGTTGATTTTTTTATCTGCGAAAGCACATATGGCGGAAAATTTCATAAAGATATTAAAGATGCAGAAGATGAATTAGCATTGATAATTCAGAAAGCTTATGAACGGAAAGGTAAAATTCTAATTCCGGCATTCAGTGTTGGACGAACGCAGGAACTTGTTTATTCAATTCACAAAATATTTGAAAACAACAAATCACCAGAAATACCTGTTTATGTTGATAGCCCATTATCTGTTAATGCAACTAATGTATATCGTATGCATACTGAATGTTTTGATTTTGAAATAAGTGAATTTATTTTGAAAAGAGAAGACCCTTTTGGATTTAATAGACTTAAATACATATCCGAAGTAGAAGAATCAAAAAAATTAAATAGTATTAATGAACCTTGCATAATCATATCAAGTTCGGGAATGTGTGAATCAGGCAGAATTCTTCATCATCTAGCAAATAATGTTGAAAATCCAAACAATATTATATTGATTGTAGGTTTTATGGCAGAAAATACACTTGGACGAAAAATTGTTGAAAAAAATGAAGTGATAAAAATTTTTGGTGATGAATATAAACTTAATGCAGAAGTGATAGTCATAGATTCATACAGTGCTCACGCTGATTCAAAAGAATTGATTGATTATTGTTCAAAGTTTGATAAAAGCAGAATGCAAAATATTTTTCTTGTTCATGGCGAAAAAGAACAACAATTAATTTTCAAATCGAATCTTCAGTCGATTGGATTTAAATCTGTTTTGATACCAGAAAGAGGAGAAAGTGTTAAGCTTTAAAAATATTTTTTTGTTTTTCATAGTTTTTGTGTTGATAAGCTGTTCACGCAATGAAATTACAGAGTTATCAGATGATGGATTGCCACCTGCTGCTCCAGTTAATCTGATAGTTTATGCCGCATTTGATGGACAGGTGGGATTATCCTGGCAGCCAAATAATGAACCTGATATTTATTGCTATTCAATATTTCGAAGTAAAAATGATACTCTGCATTTTGTTTTTATTAAATTAACTACAAATAATTATTTTATTGATGTGAATCTTGATTATGATTCAATCTATTATTACAAAATTAATGCTGTAGATAAATTTCACCGAGAAAGTAAATTCAGCCAGATTGTTTCTGCGCAACCAAAAAATATTTACAAACCCCTAAGACCGCAATATGTAAAAGCGCGTGCAAGAAATATTGATGATGAAAAATATATCTTGTTAA
>JARYLX010000131.1 GCA_029907415.1 Melioribacter sp. | reverse complement strand
GATTAAAAAAGATTTGACTTCAACCGAATCGAGAGTAACGGCAGATGAAATTAGACAACTACCATTACAGGATTTAACCCGATTAATAAGTATGCAGGCAGGTGTGAGCAGAGACCAGAATGGAGGTATTCATATTCGCGGGGGCCGTTCAAGTGAAGTGTCATATTTATTAAATGGAATTAGTATTACAGATGATTTCTCTCGAACACAAGCTTTGTCAATAGAGACAGAATCAGTTCAAGAACTTCAGGTTATAAGCGGTTCATTTAATGCAGAGTATGGAAATGCAATGAGTGGAGTTGTTAACATTATTACAAAAACTGGTGGATCTAAATTTCAGAGTAATTTTGAAGTATGGACTGGAGATTATTTAAGTAATCATAAAGATATTTTCTGGAATATCGACAAAATTAATCCTGTATCAAACTACAATTTTCAAGGTTCAGTTGGTGGTCCGCTTCTTACAGATAAAATCCGTTATTTCTTCTCAATGAGAAGATATTACAATGGTGGGTACATTTATGGAATAAATAAATATAATCCTCAAGGGCGCTTTAAATATGTAGATGGACAACTAATTCCCAATCCTGGCGATAGTTCTTATGTTTCAATGAACTGGAGCAGTCGATGGAGTGGTCAAGGAACTCTTGATTTTCAGATTTTTGATGGTCTAAAACTCAAAATTGATGCTTTTGGCAGTTTTGATAAAAATAGATTTTATAATCATATCTATAGATGGAATCCAAATGGTGATATGGGAGGAATTAGCAAGGGATATAGTCTTTTTGCAAATTTAACTCATTTAATTTATTTAAATACATTTCAAGAACTTACTTTGGCCTATAAATTTAATGATTATACTTCACGATTGTACGAAGACCCTTATGACCCACGTTATGTTCATCCTGATTCATTAAATGTAGCAGGTTATCACTTTTTAAGAGCAGGAACAAATTTGAATAGATTTCAACGAAATACAAAAAGTTTTATAATTAAGTGGGATTTTACAAGTCAATTAGATAAAATTAATCTTGCCAAATTAGGTTTTGAAGCACAGTTCGATAAATTGTTTTATGAAAATATTAATTTAATTCCTGAAGTTTTGCCAAACGGACAACAAGTAGTTCCATTTAGACCCTATATTCAAAGTATTGAATCACCACAACACGATAGATTCGAACGCAAGCCTTTCAAATTCAGTGCTTATATTCAGGATAAAATTGAATTTGAAAGTTTAATCATAAATATCGGATTAAGATTTGACCTCTTTAATCCCAATGGTAGAATTCCAGTCGACCCAAGTGACCCAAATATTTATAATCCATTTAAGTTAGAACACATTTACAAAGATTTAAATAACGATGGTAAAATTGGCCTTGATGAACAAAGAGATGATAATAAATTTACATTAGCAGAAAAAGAAGCATTCTGGTATAAAAAAGCTTCTATTAAAAAGCAACTTAGCCCGCGTGTTGGTATTGCTTATCCAATTACTGATAAAGGAATTATTCGATTTTCTTATGGAATATTCCAGCAAATTCCTGAATACAGTCAATTATATCTTGGCGACCAATTTAAGATGACATCTGCCCAAGGAATTCAAGGACCTTTTGGAAATAATGACCTTAAACCACAAAAGACAACAATTTATGAATTAGGACTTCAACAGCAATTCTTTGAAGATTTTGCACTAGATGTTACAGCTTTCTACCGTGATATTCGTGATTGGATTTCTTCGAGTCAACCTATTCCAACTTTTCTTGCAGGTATTTCTTATTCTCAAAGAATTAATAGAGATTTTGCAAATGTTAAAGGTATTACTTTAGCTATCAATAAAAGATTTACAAACCATTACTCGTTTGGAATTGATTACACATTTCAGGTTGCAGAAGGAACTAATTCTTCTCCCGACCAGGAATTTTTTTCTCAATTAAATGGAGCTGAACCCACAAAAATTTTAACACCACTTGATTGGGATCAAACACACACTTTTAATGCAAATATTTATGTTGGTGATATTGATTGGGGGATAAGTCTAATTTATAA
This sequence comes from Melioribacter sp., assembly GCA_029907415.1. Taxonomy (GTDB): domain Bacteria; phylum Bacteroidota; class Ignavibacteria; order Ignavibacteriales; family Melioribacteraceae; genus Rosettibacter; species Rosettibacter primus. The sequence goes on along the minus strand of JARYLX010000131.1, from coordinate 6,047 downwards.
TTTCAATACTGGTCAACCTTATACTCCAACAGTAATTCCGGGAGCATATACTGGCAGAAATGTCTTATCGGGTTTAACTCAAAACAGCCGAAGAAAACCTGTTATCTCTCGAGTTGATTTAGAATTACATAAAGACTTCAGTTTTTCTGCTTTTAATGTTCAATTTTTCTTAAAAGTATTTAATTTGTTTGATGCTAAAAATCCTTTAATTGTATTTGGTGATACTGGTAAACCAGATTTTACACTTGAAGAAATTCAGGTTCGTGATTATGACCCTGGTTGGTTTGACTATCCAAATTTTTACAGCGAACCACGAAATATTTATTTAGGTACTAAAATATATCTTAAATAATTTCAAGGACTTATATGAAGAAGTTTATAATTTTCTTGGTATTAATATTTATTACGAACATTAATTGGGGACAGGTATTAAAACATAAACCATCAGACTTTAGGGGTGATGTAAATTACAGAAGAAATTCTAATGTTGATGGTAATAACATTAGAGCTACAATCTTTAACTCTGGGTATAGTGGAGATCCTTCAAATCGCCCAGATTATATTGATTTTGAATGGCCCAAAAATACAAATAGGATTTACATCGCTCTAATTGATATTTTATTAGGTGGCGAAGTAAAAAGTAATACAGGCGAAACAATTTATCTTGTAGAAGTTCCTCAAGGAAGAACTGATCCCACAACTGGAAATTCCTGGAATATTGAACCTGTTCCTGGATTCATTAATCCACAACAAAATGAAATTGCAAGAAGTGATAGAAAATCAACCTGGCCTACTGCAGTTCAAGGAGGCTGGAGAGATAAAAGAACTGACCCTATTGACCCAGGCTGGGTTGGTTCATGGAATGGATTTTTTGGAAAAAATATTTTTAATGCAGACCAGGAATTTTTTTATGTTACATCAGATGACCTCTACAAACGTCAACCTTATACACCTGATACTACGGATTTATCTCGAGGTGGTCTTGGTTTAATCATGGATGTTCGAACTCTTGCATGGTCTCAAATTTTAATTAATGATATTCTCTTTTTTATTCATGATATAAAAAATGATGGGACCAAAACAATTGAAAAAACATCTTTCTTGTTATTTGTTGCAGACTGGGTAGGTGGTGATGCTCCCGATGATTATCCATATGTTGATTTACAAACTGCTACTACATTTTTAACTGATGCAGATAGAATTGGAACAGAAGCATTTGGTAGTTCACCAGTTGGTGTTGCTTCAGTAAAATACATAGAAACTCCAGGCAATCAAGTTAATGGTATTGATGATGACGGTGATGCAGATGATTTGCCAAATTTGATTGCTCAAATTCAAAATCCTGATGTAAGAATTCCTCATTTTACATCTGCTGATTTTCAACCTCGATTTATCCGTCCTGGTGATAAAATTGTTTTAATCGAACCTCAAACTTATGATAGAATTATAACCACTTATCCTGCTAATGGCGGAATTGTAAAGAGTCTGAACAAAGAATATTATTTACCACCAGAAGGAATTATGGTTAATGAAGATACTCTTGCAAATGGATTTGATGAAGATTTTGATGGATTAATTGACGAAAAAGAAACACTTCATCTTTATCATATAAATGAGATAACTCAAACAACAAAACCTGTTCGATACATAAATTATTTGTCATTTTCAGTAGGGGATACAATTAAACGAGGTTTTTGTGTCGCAGGAAAAAATGCAGCATGGAATTATCAAAATGTTGCACCAATGATTGATGAATCTCGTGATGATGGTTTTGACAATGATAATGATTGGGATGCATTCCTTGATGATAATGGAATGGATGGAGTTAGAGGAACCGGAGATGAAGGTGAGGGTGATGGTAAACCAACAAGTGGAGCTGGAACTGAATTCCCCGGTGAAGCAAGTATCGATAAAACTGATGTGAGCGAAACTGATTTGATTGGTATTACAAGTGCTGTTCAAATTCAAGGACGGGTTCTTAGTTTTAATACTACTCCAGATAAAGGTCTATGGGATTTATTTATGATTCCAGGAAAAATTAATCTTGTTCGACAAATTGGTGAATATGATACTTATGTTTCTTCCGGATATTTTCCAATACTTCCTGGGCAGCGTCAAAGAATGGCGGTCTCTGTTGCAATTGCAGGTGGTGGAAACACTAAAGATGCAGATATCGAAAGTGTAATTAAAAAACAAAAGCAAGCAACTTTAGCTTACATTGCTGATTATCAATTTGCTCAGGCTCCACTTCAAGTAACTGTTACTGCTGTGCCAGGAGATGGACAAGTTACACTTTACTGGGATGATGTAGCAGAAAAATCTTTCGATAGATACATAAATAAAATTGGCGGCAATGGCCGAGACTTTGAAGGTTATCGAATTTATAGAGCAACTGATGCTGCTTTCTTAGATGCTAAAGTTATAACTGATGCATATGGTGTTAAAACTTTAATGCGTCCAATTGCGCAATTTGATTTGAAAGATGGCATAACGGGTTTGCATCCAATTGACATAAACGGTGTAAAATTCGATTTAGGTAATGATACCGGCCTTAGACATGTGTATGTTGATAAAGATGTAATTAATGGTCAAAGATACTTTTATGCTGTAACTGCATATGATTTTGGATATGAACCTGCAAGAATTCCTCCTACAGAAACTCCTATTCAAGTGAATGTTTCGACAGATGGAACAATGACTTATGGAACTAACGTTGCTGTTGTTCGACCTTCTGCAAGTGCTGCCGGTTACCTGCCTCCTGAAATTGAATATTTCAAACATGTAAGTGGTGGTGCAAGTGGAACAATTGATTTTAAAATTATTGATCCAGCAAGTATTAAAGATGGTAATGAATATGAAATCACTTTTAAAGATACAGTCTATAAAGTTGATAATAGAGACGTTGTAAAAACAGTTTCATTTTCACTTAAGAATTTAACAGAAAATAAATATTTACTTAAAGATGATAAACGTATTAACATAGGTGATGAAATACCGGTAATCGAAGGATTTCAAATGAGTTTAGAAAATGTTCAGGAAATTTCTATAAATAATATTAAAACTGGCTGGAATAATCCTGATATATATTCTTTCAACTTTGATACATTTACATACCTGACATTAAAAGGAGTTACAAATCCGAGTGATTATAAAATTATAATTGGTGATGTAGGATTATCTACATCAAAAGATACAACTATTCTTGGAAGAAAATTTCCTGCTGTGCCTGTGAATTTTAAAGTAATCAACACAACACAAAATAAAGAAATTGAATTTGTGTTTAGTGAACGTGATGGAAATGATGGCAAATTTACAATTGACCCTGTAAGCGGTAGAGCTGACGCAATTTATTTCTTAGAAAAAGATCAAACTGGAAAAGTCCGTTTTACATGGCAATTAGCTCTAAATCTTAAAGGGAAAAGAAATCCACAAGCAGGCGATACATTAAATATTGTTCTCAATAAACCATTCCTCTCTTACGATGTTTACAGATTCAAAATGAAAAGTTCTTCAATTTCGATTGACAAAGCAAAAGAAGAACTAAACAGAATCAGAGTGGTTCCTAATCCTTATGTAGCTGCAGAAACATGGGAACCGAGAAATACTTATACAAGTGGTCGGGGTCCTCGTGAAATTCATTTTATTAATTTACCAGCTAAATGTACAATTAGAATATTCAATGTGAGTGGAACTCTAATAAAAACAATTGAACATGATTCACCTTATGAAAATGGAACAGAAATTTGGGATGTACTAAGTGAAGAGAAATTTGAAATTGCTTATGGAATTTATGTCTATCATGTTGATGCACCGGGTATCGGTCAAAAAACTGGAACTTTTGCAATTATAAAATAAAAATTGAACGGCTATGAAAATGATAAAAAATAAAACCATTATAATTGTTGCTGTATTAGGCACAATTTTAATTTCCCAACTTAGCTATGCGGCTGGCGTTAATAAAATTGGAACTGCTGCTGCAACATTTTTAAGAATTCCTGTTGGTGCAAGAGCTGCTGGAATGGGAAGTTCATTTGTTTCTATGATGAATGACCCATCGTCACTTTACTGGAACCCTTCAGTCTTATCTTCAATGAATTCAAATTCTTTGATAATTGACCATTCACCATGGATGCCGGGAATTAATTTTGATTTCATCGGTGTAGTTTTACCTTTTGGTGAATATGGCACTATTGGTATTAGCACAACTTTGCTTCATACCGATGAAATGGATGTTACAACTCCAACTGCTCCAATGGGAACTGGGGAAACATTTACTGCATCAAGTTTTGCAATTGGATTTTCTTACAGCAGAGCACTTACGGATAAATTCTCAATCGGAGGAACTTTCAAATTCATTAAAGAAACAATTTATAATTCTTCTGCCTCAGGTATTGCATTCGATGTAGGAACTATTTATGAAACTCCATTTGCAGGGATTAGACTTGGTGCAAGTATTTCTAATTTCGGAACAAAGATGAGAATGTATGGAGAGGATTTAAATGTTCGAGTTGATATTGCTCCTAATCAAGAAGGCAACAATCAAAGCATTGTTGGCAAATTAAATACCGATGAATTTGATTTGCCATTAATAATGAGAATTGGAATTTCTGGTGAAGTTGTTAATACTGAAAATTTTAGGTGGACATTATCAGCAGATGGAATTAATCCCAATGATAATGCTCAGAGTGTTAATATTGGAACTGAAGTTGGTTTGCTAAACAATAAAATTTTATTCCGTGCTGGATACAAAGATTTATTTTTAGAAAATAACGAGACGGGTTTAACATTTGGTTTTAGTTTACATGATATTAACATTTTTAGTAATGTTTTAATTACAACTGAATATGCATATCAAAATTTTGTTCATCTTGGTAATTCTAATCGTTTTACTTTGATTCTAAAATTTTAATTAAGGATTAATCATGGTACCAAAAATAAATAACTTAAAACAACCACATAAATAATAAGGAGGGGAGTATGAAAGTAAAACACCATACCTTTTTTACTTTGATGTCATTTATCATATCGTTATTATTTTTTAATTCAATTGTTGCACAAACAGTAACAGTTAAAATGAGGATTAATACCTCAACCGTACTCGATACTTTGCGACCAAATCATATTGTTTTAGTTTGCGGTGAATCGCAATTGGGTACAGACCCAGCAATTACATGGGATAAAAACACTGGCATCAGAGCAGTTAATGTTGGCGGTGATTACTGGGAGGCAGAATTTAAAGCTAAACCCGGTGATGTAATAAAATACAAATTTGTGACCTACTTTAATCTTGATAATCCAACTTTCCATTGGTCAGGTTGGGAAGGTCCAATCGATGCTGGATTTAATACAGGGGATAATAGAGGATTAATTGTTGGTAATAATGATACCACCTTACAAATTCAATATGTCAATGGCTGGGAAAATAAAGTTCCTCAATATTGGAAGCCATTTGAAATAAAGAATGATTCAATTGCAATTTATTTTAGAGTAAATATGGGTGGTGCAAACTTTGACCCAGAAAAACAAGAAGTAGAAGTAAGGGGTGGAGCTCCACTTGGGACAGATAATCCCTGGATAAAAATTTGCACACTAAAACGCGAAGTTAATAGTGTAAATGGAGGCTCTTTCTGGTCTGGTGTTGCTTATGTTGCAAAATCTGCTGTAACTCCAGGAATGACTCAACAATTTAAGTTTGTAATCAAAACACCTGAAACATGGGAAAGCACTCCAAATCGTTCTTTCACTTTTACAGAGGATATAATTAAAAACGGTGAATATACTGTCCATTGGTATTATTTCAATGATGTTATGCCTCGCGGCTCTAAAGTTACTGCTAATGTTTTATTCAGATTAAGACTTGATGCACTTGAAAAAGCTAATTTATTTAATCGCGCCTTAGGTGATAAAGTTGGTGTTACTGGACCAAAGGGTTGGGCTTCAGGTAATTTTAATTTCGATACCGATCCAACTGTTCTTAAAATGACATACAATCCTGACCTCGAAGAATGGAATTTGCTTGAACCATTTACATTGTTCCCAAACGAAGT
>JARYLX010000130.1 GCA_029907415.1 Melioribacter sp. | reverse complement strand
GAATTATAAATAGCATATATATGTCATTGCAAGGCCGGGCGCATGAGACTTGGAATGGCTCAATATATGAAGCTATCATTGCATCTGGTGAACCAAGTTTACTGGATTGGGATGATAACGATAGATGTAGGTTAATTATTAATTTTAATGTCCAGCGTAAGCCTGGGTAGAAAAGGAGGTAAAACAAATGAGTAATGCAGTTTCCGGTGTAGGAACACAATTTCGTAGGTGGAATGGTGCTGCTTGGGAAAACCTTGCGGAAATAAATTCTATTACTGGTCCGACAATGACCAGAGATTTCATTGACGTAACGTCACTGGATTCTACTGGGGGCTATCGGGAATACATTACAGGGTTTAGGGATGCAGGAACGATTTCTTTATCCATGAACTTTACTCGTAATACTTATGAAACATTTAAGAATGACTTTGAAAGTCCTGATCTTCATTATTACGAAATATGTCTTCCTGATGCAGAAAACACGACTCTTGAATTTGCTGGTTTGGTAACGGAAGTTCCTATTACCATTCCAACAGATGATAAAATTACTGCTGATGTAACTATTAAAATTAGTGGTGTTGTAACAATAAATTCAGGAACAGCTACTTCAGAACCAGGGCAGTAATTGAAAAAAGAAGTTCTAATCAAGAATTTTCATTTTTTTAACAATTAATATTTTACTAATCATGGGAAATTTACTAAACCGCAGTCAACTACTTGAAAGAGAAGAACTGCAAATTGAAAAAGTCGAATTTGAAGATGGAAATTTTGTTTATGTTCGTCAGATGACAGGACATGAAAGAGATTTATTTGAACAATCATTACTTAAAAAGAACAGGGATGCAAAGGGGAATATTATAGGTTATGAACAGGCAACAGAGGACTTTCGTGCAAAACTTGCTGTTGTTACTATTTGTGATGAAAAAGGCAATCTTATACTTCAACCAACAGATTATTTATTGCTGAGTAAAAGTATGAGTGCAAAGAAACTGGAAAAGATTATTAATGTTGCACAAAAACTTAATGCAATAACTGAGGAGGATAAAGAGAACATACTAAAAAACTTAGAAGCCGTCCAGGACGGCAATTCCAATTCCGACTCTGTTTAGCATTAGGAATAGCACATCCAAAATATTTACTTGATCAACTCAATGCATATGAGTTGGCAGAATGGGAGATGTATGACAGGATGGATCCGATAGGAGAGAGGAGGGCAGATTTTAGAATGGCAGAACTCGCTTCGCTGATAGTTAATATAGCTATTAAATGGGCAGCAGGCAAAAAGCCAGTTAAATTGATGGAGATAACAGATTTTATACCACAATGGGATGTAACTGCTCCGAAGCAAATAGATGTGAAAAAACAAAGTACGGAGGAGATAAAAAAGGCATTGTTGGAAATAGCAAATGCACATAACAAAAAAGATAAAATAAAAAAGCGAGGCATAAACAAGCCACCTGCAAATTTAATAAAGAAAAAAAATGGCTGATTTAGGGACATTGACAGTTAAGTTGGGAGTAGATGCTAAAGATGCAGAAGTACAGGTAAAACAATTTACTGATAAAGTTGCAGTGTTTAGTAAATCAACAATTGCTCATTTGGCTACTGTATCCCAACAATTTCGTACAATAGGTTATTTGTTTTCAGCAGTAGTAACCGCACCAATAGTTTTAGCAACAAAGTCCGTAGCTAAAATGGCTATGGAATACGAGTTTTCTATACAAAAGATAGTTGGTTTAACTGGAACAGCGCAGAATGTGGTAAATCAATGGAGTAAAAGTATTCAGAACATGTCAAAAGAATTTGGCAGAAAGCCAAAGGAACTTGCTGAAGCATTATATTTTATTGCATCATCTGGTATTGAAGGAGCAGAAGCATTGGAGGTACTTAAAATGTCAGCAAAGGCTGCTGCATCGGGACTTGGGGAAACACAAGATATTGCAAATTATCTTACATCAGTATTAAATGCTTACAGAGGAACAGGATTAACAGCAGCTTATGCAACAGATGTGCTTGTAGCTGCTGTAAGGGAAGGTAAAGCAGAAGCACAGGGCTTTGCTGCTGCTATGGGTTCTCTAACTCCTATCGCATCTAATTTAGGTGTTTCCATTGATCAGGTTGCAGGAGCAATGGCAGCCATTACATTGACTGGTTCTACTGCTGCTCAAGCAGCAACATATCTTCGTGGAATGTTTAATGTACTGATGAAAGAAACAGAGAAAGGTGCAGATGCTATGGATGAAGCTTCTGCTGCATTAGGCACTATGAAAACATCGTATGCTGATCTTAGGAAAATACTCAGAGAGCAAGGCGTAATGGCATTAATGGAAAAACTCAATGAACTTAGTGCTGCTTATGGAGAAACACTTGTGAGTAAGGTCTTTCCAAACATTAGATCTATACTTGCTGTATTGTCTTTATCTGGAAAGAATATGAAATACAATTCACAGATAATTAAAGAAGTTACTAATTCATCAGGAGCATTAGGAAAAGCGTTTGCTGCAGTTGCAGATACTATAAAGATAAGATATGATAAGGCTATTTCATCTATGGAAGTATCTATGATTAAAATTGGGGCAGCTGTGGCAAATAATCTTATACCTTTATTGGAAAATTTATCAAAACGGATTGAGAGATTAGCAGATTGGTTTGATGGCCTCACTGATGCGCAGAAAAAGAATAAATTGATAATGGTTGGAGTACTTGCTGCTATTGCCCCTGTTTCTATGGCTTTAAGTGTATTTGGATATACCTTAACTTATGTAATGAGAGTTGTTAATTTATTTACAAAAGCACTTGCAGGGTTAAATACTATGCTATCTCTTGTTGGAATAACTGCAGCTAAAGCAGGTGTTAAATTCATGTTTTTAAGAAAAATAGTAAATCTCAAAAATTTCTTTGGAAATATCTTAACTTATATAATGAAAATTGTTAATTTATTTACAAAGACACTTGTAGGTATGCTATCTCTTATTGGAATAACTGCAGCTAAAGCAGGTGCTAAATTCATGTTTTTAAGAAAAATAGTAAATCTCAAAAATTTCTTTGGAACAGGAGCAAGTAATATATTAACTGCTTTTAAAAATCCCTGGATTTTAGCTACAACAGGTGCTGTCACTGCAACAGTAGCCATATCAAAATATGCCAAAAAAATAAAAGAGATTGCATCAGATAATGAATTGTTTAATAAAAGTATGGTAAAGGTAAATGATTCAATGAAAAAATTTAAAGACCTTTCCAGTATTGATTATGAAACAATGTCATTAGATCAATTAGTAGCTGCAAGGGAAGAAGCTCGTAAAGTTTGGACAGATGCTTATAATTTGTATAAACAATACGAAAAGAATCTTGAAGCATCAATGCAGAGTAATAAGAAGAATAAAAAGCTAATGGAAGATCAGGCAAGAAAAATCGAATTTGCAAAGAAAGTTTATGACGATCTTGGAAATGCTATTGAAGATTATCAATCTAAGTTTACCGCTGCACGATTAGCAGAACAAGCAGCGGCAGCAGAACAGAAAGCTGCAGAGACCCAAGAATATAATGAAGCTTTGCAAGAAGTATGGTCAACTATGTTAGCTGAAATAAGTGCTGCTGAAGAATTAGCAAAAGTATATGCTGTATTAGGAAAATCATTTAGTCTTGCTGATGAAAAAGCTAATATATTTTTAAAGACAATAGAAATATTAACAGGAGAAAAATTTGAACTTAAATTTGATTCATCACCGATACAAACATTGATCACTTGGTTGAAAGAATTGAAATTTGATTTCTCTGATCTTAAAAAAGCAACTGATGAATATAATGCTTCTCTTGCTGCTATTGATATGAAGAAATTATTACTTGGTCCTTCATTTGATGCTGACACAGAAAAATTAGAAACTTATCAAAATTATCTTGATGAAATCATTAAAAGCTTATCCAAAAAGAAACCAAGTGAAATTACATTGATAGATCGTGAAACAATAAACGAACAATTAAAGCTTATTGAAGAAACCAGAAAAAGAATTGATGAAATTACTGACAGAAATACAATTAAGCTTCTTCAAGCTGAAGCAGATGCTTTTGGAACTATTGCGGGACAGGTAGAAGTTCTCAATTTTGCAATACAAGCAGAGGAAAGAGCTTTGAGAAGTATGTTAAAAGTATTTATTGAAGGCTCAAAAACAGGGGAAAAAATTACTTGGGAACAAATTCAGGAAGCTGCAAATCGTATTCAGAATTTAAAAGCTGCTTATGTTGATGCTCAGAATGCAATGGATATGCAATTTTTGGAGGATATGAATAATGCTTTGCGGACTGCGGATACTGGAGCAGATTTATTGCAAGGACGGATTAAAGCTCTTGAAAATACTTTGAAAACAATGTCTGATAATGGACAAGGAGCAACAGTTGCATTTAAGTTTCTTGCTAAAGAAATGCAGACATTACTTTATGCTCAAAAAGGAGTGGATATATTATCAGATGCTTTTACTGATTTATTTACTTCAGTTATAAATGGTAGTAAAAACATGGGAGAAATTCTTGAAGGAATATTTAATCAAATTATAAATCAGATAATACAAATGATTTCACAGATGATAGCGATGAGGTTAATGATGATGATCATAGGTGCAGCTACGGGTGGACCTATTGCTGCTGTCAGTACTGCTAATTTAACTATTCCAAAATTAGCCCCATCATTGCCAGGATTGCAGCAATTTAAAGGATTCGCAAAAGGAGGAATTGTTCCTCCAGGATACCCAAATGATTCGTTTCCTGCAAGACTGACTTCCAATGAAGCTATTATCCCATTGAATCAACTTGACAAATATGATTTTGGACAGACTGTAACATTAGATGCTAATGTGCGATTTGAAATTGAAGGGGATAAACTGGTTGCTATTATAAAGAAACAAAGTAAAAGAAATTCATTATATTAATCATGGCTTACGGACTTCGATATCAATCAAATTTTTATAATTATTTTAAAAAATTAGTTTCTGTTAAAATATATCAACAGGATTATTCAGATTCAGTTATAGATGATATAAGAGTACAGTCAGTAGAAATAACATCAAATTATCAAAATGATAATACGCCTATTATTGGTAAAGGAGCAAAAATAGTATTGATAGCAGATAGTCTTAATATGTCTTATTTAAGGGATTTATTGCTCTCTTATGAAAGACAATTTCTTTGTGTTATTGAATATAATAGTGAAGTAGTATTTCGAGGATATTCATTATGTGATTTGAATGAAAGACAATTACTTCCTTATGCAACTGTTACTATTGAATTTACAGATTATTTACGAAGATTGGAAGGCAAATATCCAAATGTATTAAATGAGATTGGAGGAAGAACAACGGTATTTCAATTAGTAGAGGAGATTCTTGGACTTACCAATTTAGATTTACCATTATATGTTAATTCTACTTTGTTTGAAGATAACATGACAAATGCAGCCACAGACACTTTTCTTCCACAAGTATATGTGCAAAATGCTAATTTCTATTCTAATTCGTATGATTATGATAATATATATGAAGCAATAAATAAAACATTACAGCCGTTTAGTGCATTTCTTTATTCATATAATGATAAATGGATTATAGAACGGCAGGAAGATATTACAAGAGATGGCAATTGGGTACGATATAGTGCTGGTATAGCAACTGAAGTACCAAGTTTAAAAGAAAAAATACATAAACAAGGAAATGCAGAAGAAAATTATGAGTATGTTGATATGAGTCAAATTATAGAATATGATTCAGGTCTTCATACTCTTATTCTTTCTTTAAAGGATAAAAAACTTGATTCTTTAGTATTCAATAATTATACCACTGATATGTTATCTATTACAGATGATACACCTGATGCTGGTACATTAAAACAACATACATGGTATAAATATTCTACAATGCCTGCCCCTACTGTGGGAGAAAATTATGAAGATTTAGCATCTTGGGTTAGATTTGTTTCTGATTCATATAGCAGAGGATTAGCATATAATTTTATAGTTCAGTTTAATGGATTTACAGATATGGAATCCAGTGGGGCAAGTATAGATAATCCTACTATTCTCAATGTAGAATATACTATGTCAACTGATCAATCTATTGCTAATTGGCATAGAGTTACAGTACGATTTCTTTTGCGGTTAGATGGAGGAGAATATTCAGATTGGTGGTTACAATTAGCATTAAGTATTTCAGGAGAACAACGATTATATCTTTATCCTCCTACGGCTGCCGGACATGCCTGGGAATCTGCTGATCCGGCTCTCTTTTGTATTAATACGGAAACAATTGATGTAGCAGATGGTAATATCAATTGGAGTATAAGCAAGTCATATAATCTTACTGATAAACCAGTAAGAAATATGCAGATAGCTCAAAATTTTGATAGTTTATGGGAATTATTAGATTTTCCAAAATATCAAAAGTTTACCATCATATTTCTTCCTCTTTGGTATACGACTAATAAGAAAAATTATTATCCGACAGACCTTGTATCAAATAATTATCTTGGAAATATACAAGTACAAATTACAGCAGAGGATATAAATAACAGAATAGAATATCATTTGAATCAGAATTTTGTTAAAACTGATGAAATAGACCTTTATTTGTTTGATCTTGATAATTTTAATTACAGCAATGGTTTGTTAGGTTCTGATCAGGAAACTCTTACTAATCTTTGGTTTTCTGAAAATTCTACAACTGCCTGTCCTTTATATGAAGTGTTTGCTAAAAGTAAGTTTAGAAAATATGGCCGTACCATTCATAGACTTAAAGGAACAATTCTTATTGATAAAGTTCTTAAACCATTTACATTAATTACTGATGATACTATAACAAATGAATCAGATGAGATTATTACTTTCTTGTTAAACGGGTTTACATGGGATTTAAACAAAGGCACATATGATATAGAAGCAGAAGAATATACTGAAGAAGAAGTTTATGTAGATGGTGTGACATATAATTCAGCAGGTGAAGAAGAAGGTCAAAATACTCCTCCTGAAACTCCTACTGGACTTATAGCAGATCAACTCGTCCATCGTGGAACAATCCTTGCTGATTGGAATCCTGTTAGTAATGCAATAGGGTATAAACTACAAAGAAGACCTTACTATTCAGGTGGGACATGGGTAGCAAATTATAAATTGGTTTATACTGGTACTTCCACTTATTTTCACGATGCTGTCGCTACTGAAGGTGATCCAACAGGGGAAACCTTTCTTTATAAAGTTTGTTCTTATAATGCTGCTGGAGATAGTGCTTATAGTGATCCTGTTGAAGTTATATGGACTTAACATAAAGTTAATATGGCAATTACAATATATAAATATGCTTACCATATAGATTGGGATACTGAAGGAATAGGTTTTGTAAGAAGAACTTCAGGAGGTTCTGGTGTTAACATAGACTTATCAAATTATTATACCAAAACAGACTTACAAATATATGGATCATCACAAATTCATTTTGGTAATATCATAGAAGCTTATCATAATAATCTTTTAGATATTCAGGGAGGACTGGATACAAGTAGTGGGGATAGTAGTGGAATTGATGCTGAATATTATCATTTGGATGCGAGTACTTATTATGATATTATAGGTATTAGTTTTAACCTGTCCATTGAAAAAGATTCTATCAATGCTGTCCATCTTGTAAATGATGAAGAGAATCCTGGCCCAGGTAAATATTATGGTACAGCAGATGATAGTGTAGGTGCAAAAGGTTGGTTTGATTTGCCAAAAGGGGGAGGAGCGGTATTACCTTTTCAAACTGCTTCATTTGCCAATCCTCTTAATATAGATTGCTCGACTTATAAAGATTGGATTTGTATTGTGACTGATGATTGTACTGTGAATCTTAATAACTGTAATGATGGGGATGCAGGGATGTTAGAATTAATCATTGATGGAAGTAGTAGTGGTGCAGAACTTACAATCACATTTGGGAATGGATGGAGTAAAAAGATGGGACTAACAGATTTGGATATGAAAGATGGAGCTGATAATATTATATCCTGGCGAGCAATAGGTGACGGAAGTACACAGGAAATAGTTTATACAATAGGTATTATAGAAGTATAATGGGACATATACAAGCAACTGGAT
>JARYLX010000012.1 GCA_029907415.1 Melioribacter sp. | reverse complement strand
TTTTCTTTTGTTAAACCTCTTGACCATAATCTATCTACAAGGATTCTAAATCCATCATTTTTAGATGGTTTTTCATAAACGCGTTTTACTTTTATCATGATATTTATCTTGTATTTGTCAGAATATTTTATCAGATGTTAAAATTACGGCTCCAGCTTTTTCCATTTCAGTAAATGCATTTTCAACATCACCTTCGTGTTGATAAATTCCTTCTATTCCATCTCTGATTACATAAGTCTTAAAACCATTTTTTAAAGCATCTAATACTGTTTGCTTTACACAATATTCTGCAGTCAATCCAGTAACAAAAAGCTCATCAATATTATTTGATTTTAGAAATTCAGTAAGATTTTCATTAGTTGCTTCAAAAGCAGAATAACCATCATCTTTATTACCGGTGCCTTTTAAGAATATTTTGTGAATTTTTTCTGAATTTAATTCTTTTGGAATTTCGGCTCCATAAGTTCCTTGAACGCAATGCACAGGCCATTTTTCAAAGTGAATAGTATTTTCTGGATGCCAATCTTTTGATGCTAATACAAAATCAAATTTGTCCATAATTTTGTTTAGAACTGGAATAATAATATTCCCTTTTGGAGTTGGCAGTGCCCCATTTGGGAGGAAATCATTTTGTAAATCAACTATGAATAATGCTTTCATCTATAATCCTCCTTGTCTTTATTCATGACTAATTTATCTCTTAGTTCCATTAATTTTTGACTGATGCCTACTTTATAAATATGCGGGTATTCAAATCGTTTGTGTTCTACCGGGAGTTGAGAAAATCTAAATTGTAAATATTCTGAAATTTCTTTTATTGATTTATGTTTTAAAATTACTTCACCGTTTTCAAAAACCTTTGAAATGATTAATTCTTTTTTAAGATTTTTAACTGAACATTTTTTATTGGGACTATGGGGATGAAAAATCATATCAATTTCGTTATCAACTTCCTCTTCAAGAATGATTGCATCAGCATAAAATTTTTCTTCTCCATTAAAATATCTTATAATTTTTTTCTTTCCAGGTAGTGTTACTTTTGCTAAGTCTTCAGATAATTTTATGGTTGGTTTATTATCTACATAAGTTATTTTATATACTCCATCAAGAGCGGCATCTTTTTGCCCGGTAATTAAGCTTGTTCCTACACCAAATGCATCAATTGGCGCCCCTTGTTCAATAAGACTTTTAATTAAATATTCATCGAGCTGATTTGAAGCAATAATTTTAACATAGTTCAAGCCAGCATCATTTAGCATTTTTCTTGCTTTTTTAGAAAGATAAGCTAAATCACCACTATCTAATCTAATTGCAGAAAGTTTATATCCTTTTTGTTCTAGTTCTTTGGCAACGATTATTGCATTTGGAACACCACTTTTTAATGTGTCGTATGTATCTACAAGTAAAACACAATTGTTTGGATATAGCTCGGCAAACTTTCTAAAAGCAGTAAGTTCGTTATCAAAACTTTGAATCCACGAATGTGCTAATGTTCCAGTTGGTGTTAAATCATATAAAAAGGCACTCAGTACATTAGAAGTGCCATCAATGCCACCAATTATAGCTGCTCTGCTTGCATAAATAGCAGCGAAACCTTGAGCACGTCTTAATCCGAAATCTACCAGCTTTCTTTCTTTTGCAGAAAATCTTAATCTGCGAGCTTTGGTAGCAATGAGTGATTCAAAATTAATTACATTCAATAGTATAGATTCGAGCAGTTGAGTTTCAATTATGTTCCCTTCAACTCTGATAATGGGTTCATATGGGAAAACTATTTCTCCTTCTGAAACGGAATAAATTTTTCCAGTGAATTTAAAATTTTTTAGGTAGTCTAGAAATTCACTTTTGAATCCTTGCTTTCTTAGATAATCGATTGAACTTTTGCTATATGTGAAATTGACAATTAATTCAAGAAGGTCCTCAAGCCCGGCAAAAATTGTATATCCGGAATTAAAGGGATTGTTCCTAAAAAAATAATCGAAGTTCGCTTGAAGGTTTCCTCTTCCGCTCAAAAAATAACCTTGAGCCATTGTTAGTTCGTAGTAATCGAGATATAACCCTAAATTGTCTATCATATTGTTCATAATAAATTATTTTTATTAAAAATATAAAATCAAGAAAATAATTTCATTATATGCATAATCAAAACTTTTTTCTGGAAATAGATTTTTATGTAAATTAAAGTTAATCCTATTTATTGAGCAAAGTGAAAGTAAATAAACATTTTTGATCAAAAAAGAACGATTTATCAATTGAAACGCTAATTAATTACCTGACTGTAATTATATTTTTAGCAATAAGTTATATATGTCTCCCATTGCATTTGGTATTTACACACAGTCTCTTTTTAAGAGAGGGATAAAGGGAGAGTTCTCTATAATGATTGAATTACGGCAAAGTCTAAAAGCGAAGAATATCTTTGAAATGAAGAATTGGTTTTAAGATTCTTCGTTATCCGCCTAAGGGAGACTACTCAGAATGACTAAAAAAGTAAAAATCATTTAAATGATGGAATCATTCTAAATGATTAAAGAAAAACATAGAAAAAATTCAGAGCGAAGAGATTGTGGAATAGTTGTAAAACGAAATTTATTTCGCTAAAAATATTGTGAATGTATTTTTTAAATAAACAAGATAAAGCTTGTATTACAATTTGTATTTTCACACAGCCTTTTTTAAGAGAAA
This sequence comes from Melioribacter sp., assembly GCA_029907415.1. Taxonomy (GTDB): domain Bacteria; phylum Bacteroidota; class Ignavibacteria; order Ignavibacteriales; family Melioribacteraceae; genus Rosettibacter; species Rosettibacter primus. The sequence goes on along the minus strand of JARYLX010000012.1, from coordinate 18,478 downwards.
GGGCAGGGGAGGAGTTCATTTATCTTATAAAGATTTTTTACACATTGCCAGAAGTCATTCTTTATCATCAAATAATCAATATTTATATTTTCTTAATTGCATCCATTGGACAAACAACAATACAATTAATTCTATTAAATCCAGAACACTCATCACATAGTTCAGTTACAATAAAAAAATGTTCTTCAGAAATGGGATTATGCAATAAACCATTTAATACATAGTTTTTACCAGGTTCATAAATTGCTTTTGCTGGACATTCAACAGCACAGGCTCTGCAATTGATACAATCTTCTGTTATTATCATTGACATTAAAACTTTTCTCCTTTAGCTTCACGAGTGTGACTTCCAACAGGTCTTATTCTTCCCCACATTGAATAGAAAAATAAAATCATTGCAATTATTTGTAGTACAGAACTAAATGCAATCAGATAAGGAATTAAATCTGAAAAGAAAAAATTTGCTGCAACTTGAAAAATAAATCTCGATGCTGTTCCGACAGTCATTACCCAGTATGATGCAAGAATCACATCAGGATTATATCTTTTGTCATCTTTATCTGCCCGGGGGAAAAACCAAAGCGCAACTCCCATTATCATCATCATTACAGAACCAACAAGAATTAAATGAGTATGAGCAGAAATTAATTCCTGACTATAACCAATCTTAAAAATGTATTTTGAAATTGACATATAAAGTCCGCTCAAAATTCCGATGATTAAAAAAATCACACTTGTTTTAATGAAATATCTTACAGTACTGAACATAATTTCCTCACATACCTAATTGTTGTTTTGCCTCGTCAGACATTTTATCCGGTGTCCACATTGGTTCCCAAACGAGATAAACATTAACAGTTCTATCAGGAATTGTCAATGAAACAATTCGCTGAACCCAATCAGTAATACTTCCATGCATTGGACAACCTGGGGTTGTTAATGTCATCGTTATATCAACCGATTGTTCTGTAATAGAAATATCATAGACTAAACCGAGATCAACAATATTGATTCCTATCTCTGGATCAATAACTGTTCTTAAAATATCGAGCACCTGTTCTTTTGTAATTTCTTTTATTATCATAAATCAACTCCTGAAAACTTTATACATATTAAATGAGAAAGCCGCTGAACTAATGAAGAGTAAACTAAAGCCAAATAGAAGAATCAAATTAATTTGAAATAAAAGTGCAATGACAGTAAAAACAATCCCACATAACATCAGATAAAAATTGTACTCAGCTAATTTTTCGCTGAACATATCTTTTAACATTGGAACTTTTACAGCTCCAACTTTACTACTGTACTTATGATACCAAACGAGGAACGGAACAATTTTATACATTTGACCAACTATTAATGTTGAGATGTAAGCAACAATAATCATAAAACCATAAATCAAGGTCAGATTTGTAACACTTTCATAATCAAAAAACAGAAAAGAAAATCCAAGCAGTGTCGATATACCAAGCATTGTAAAAGCAATGATAGAAAATCTCAAACCTATATCAAGTTTTTTTCTAATTCTTTTTTTGAATATGATATAAATCTGTATAAGATAAAGAATCAATCCATTAAAAATTGCAGTACCAAAAATCAAAATATAAATTCCTGTATCGGGATAATGCATAATCCAATTAATTCCAAGTAAACCAAAGTTAATCAGTCCGAAAGCCCATTTTGCTAATTCGAGTTTATAACCGTGAGATAATGTAAACATTGGAATCAATTTAAAACTTACACCCATTACAACCATTGTGACCCAGCCAATAAAAGCTACATTTGCATGCAATTTCAGATATTGTAAATGATCAATTTTTATATATGGATGATCAAGATTCATTGCTAATAGAATTCCAGCAATTGCAGTAATAATCAACCAAAAAATTGCAGATGCAAGAAAAGTCCCGGTCAAGTTCCAGCTTTTTACTTTTGTCATTGATGCAATAATGTTAAGTGCGAAAATGAACATTGCAAGATTTAAGAAAATTGCTGGTAGTGTGAAAGATAAACTCGAACCAAAATGCCAGAACTTATAAACTAATCCAACTATGCCAGCCAAATAAATCCAGAATTGAATTTCAGCAAGAAGGGCACTGAAAAGTTTTACTTCCAGAACAACAGGAACTAATTGAAACATTGCACCAAAAATTATCATCGTTATAAATCCAAGTGTTGCAATGTGTGTAATTGAAAGAATCTTTGGTTGAAAATGATGGCCGTTTATATCCTGATAATTTATTAGCAACATAAAATTCATCAAGACAAAGGAAACAATAGCTGCAACAAAATATTTTGCAACGATTCTGAATGGCGGCGAATATGAACTCGCTATTGAAGTCGATTGATTCATACAATCTTATTCTTCTTTTTGAAAAATCACAACTTTGTAATAATTCTCTTCCATTTTATTTGCAATTGCTTTAAATCCTCTTTCTTCAAGTTTGGGATAAAGCATCATTGGTTCACGATGATGATGAACAAGCAAAACAGTTTTATCATCAACATCAGCAAGTTTTTCTAAGATTTTCATCATTGGTTCAGGTGGAGGAAGTTCGCGAACATCGAGCTCAATTATTTTTTCATAATTAGATAAATTTATTTCAGTCTTTTGTTCTGTTTCTAAATTTTTTTGCGTTGTTCCACTTTTGAAAAAGTAAACTTTAAAAGCATCATCAATTTTTTCTGTCCAGTGATTAAATCCTTTATTTCCAAGAACAGTATAAAGTGGAATAGGTTCAAATGAGTTTATTATTAAAAGTACTTCATCATCTTTCAGATTTTTTACTTTGCTCATTATATCAAGAAAAGGGTCTTTCCCAGAATTAATAATCGGTCTAACATCAAGTTGAATTATTTTCTCTTGCGGGACTGAATATAAGTGTTCAGGTTTTCCCATAATTGTTGGTCCCATTTCTTCTTTCAGTGTTTCGTTATTAAAACAAACTTCTTTATTAATCGCTTTATTTAATTCGAATAAAAGTTTATTTAACTCGACTCCGGCAATTGAAGCAGCTTGCCGAACAGTTACTCTGCTCGCTAATGATTTTCTCAATAATTTATTCTGCAACTTTCTAAAATGAGGACTAACTTTCATGAATACATCAATAGTTTCAGGATACTTTGAAAGCACCTCTGATATTTTCATCTCCTTAGTTATCATAATATAAGATATTTATAGTTTATAAATATTTACTCGCCAAACTCCCGGTCCTTTTTCTACATATTCCCATTTGAACTGATTAGGTCTTTCAGCATTAAACTGATAATATAATGGCATTGGGTCGTGGTCATTTATTAATTGAAATCCTTCACCACTTTTAAGTGCATCAAAAGTAGCAAAAATTGTTGGATGTTTTTCTCTAACAGGGACTGGACGAATATCAAGTTCTTTCATTAAAATTCTTCCTTTATTTTTTTAATACAAATTTATTGTTAGTTCATTTTGATTTCTTTGACTTAAGTCAGATTTGGTATTTATTTTTGAGAATAGTATTGGCAGGAAAGAAAGAGATTATTTTGCTAAATCTTTTAATCGTTTGATATCACTTATAAAGATAATTTTTCCGTTGACTCTGATAATTCCTTCATCTTGAAGTTTCTTAAAAGCGCGAGATAAGGTTTCTGTAACTGTTCCAAGGTATGAAGCAATTGTTGATTTAGGTGCAGTAAGTTTTATGAATGGCTCAGGTAAGTTTTCTGTCTTAGCTGCCTTTATTTCTTTAAGTAAGTATTTAGCAAGACGGTTAGGGACTTCTTTTAATGAGATATCTGTAAGTTGATTTACTAATGATTTTAATCTTTTTGCAAATCCAGCAAGCATTTTCAGTGCTATATCAGGCTCATTTCGTATTAATTCAAGAAAGTTATCTTTTGGAATAAAAATAGCTAAACTTTCTTCAATTGCTTCTGCACTGACTGGATAATTTGTACCTTCAAATAGTGGTATATCCGCAAAAATATTAAATGGTTTAATAATGTGGATTACAAGTTCATTTCCATCAGCAGTACTTTTAAATACTTTAACCAATCCTTTCAATAAAATAAAGAATCCTTTATATGCATCTCCTTCCATAAAAAGGATTGAATGCTTTGGATATCTTTCTAATTTAGAAATTGACATAATCATTCTTAACTGTTCAATGCTAAGTTCGGAAAAGATAGGAATATTTTTAAGGGTATCTGCTGATTCTATATAATTGCTTTGCATTTGTTATTTTACTTTTTTACTTAATATAAAATTATTGAAAATAAAAAGTAATATGAGAAAATAAAGTTCCAATCATTACAATACGAATTATCGTGCAAAGTTTATTTAAGAAATACACTTTTTGGTAACTTATAAGATATTCTCTTATTTAATTTAAGAGAAAAGTTTTTATAGCATCACAAGTGATTATTCTTTCTATTTTATATGAATTACTTTTAATAGTTTTTCTTTGATTGATTAATTTTAATCTCTTAGAAAAATCATTCGAAAAATGGTTATATTTTAGTCAAAATTATTATAAATGATATTGAATAGAGCAAAAAACATAATAGTTGTTGGTGGAAATGCTGCCGGTCCAGCAGCTGCAGCAAAAGCAAAAAGAACTTCTCCTGATTCCAATGTAATAATGTTTGAAGCAGGAGAATTCATTTCAACTGGAACATGTGAACTGCCATATGTCCTATCAAATGAAATTAATGATTGGAAAGAAATTGTATTTTATAATCAGGATACTTTTGAAAAGGAAAAAGGTGTTAAAGTTTATCTAAATCATTTTGTTGAAAAAATTGATAGAAAGAAAAAAACTATTACAGTTCTTAATAAAATTTCAAATCAAAGATATGAACAACCGTATGACAGGTTGATACTTGCCACAGGTTCTATTTCGAAATTTCTTCCTGATTTATCTAAAAATCTAAAAAATGTTTTTACTCTGAAAAATGTAAAAGATTATTTATCAATTAAAAGTTACTTGGAAAAAAATAATGTCAGGAAAGTTTTAATTGTTGGAGCTGGCTATATTGGACTTGAAGCAGCGGAATCATTTAAAACGCTTGGTTATGAAGTCACAATACTTGAAAAAGAAAACTTGCCGATGCCAGCAGCAGATATAGAAATTTCTCACTTAATTAAAGAAATTCTTCAAGAAAATAAAATCGAATTTCTCGGTGATGCAGTTGATGTTAAATTCAAAAGTGAAAATGATAAGTTCAAATCTATTCAATATAAAGGCTGGCAATTTGAGTTTGACATGGCTTTATTAGCAATTGGTTTTGTGCCAAATAACTTTTTGGCTGCATCTTCATCTCTGCAAATTGGAAGATTTGGTGGACTCAAAGTTGACCAAAAACTGAGAACCTCGGATTATAATATTTTTGCCGCCGGTGATAATATCGAAGTAAAAAATAAAATAACAGGAAAAGATGATTATATCCCTCTTGCAACAATAGCACATAATTATGGCCATATTGCCGGAGAAAATGCCGCAGGTGGAAATGTTTATGCAAAACCCGTAATTAAAAATGCTGCTGTAAAAATTTTTGATAATTATCTTTCTTATGTTGGAATTAATTCAAAAGAAGCGCATGATAACAAATATAATTTTACATCTGTTACAGCAACTGCTAATAATATAATTAAAGTAATGCCACATTCAAGAAAAGTTTTTGGTAAAATATTATTCGAAAAATATTCTCAAAGAATTCTTGGGGCATTCTTCCTTGGCGACAGAGAAGTTGCTGGTTATGCAGATTTGATTTCGTCATTTATTCAGAATAACATAAAAATAAGTGAACTATCCAACATTCAATTTAACTATACCCCTCCTCTTTCACCATTTATCAATTTATTATCTATCCTTGGAAGAAAAATTAATAAGGAATAAGTATGAATAATTTAATTATTGTTGATAATCCACTTGTTAAAAGAGATGTTTCAATTTTAAGAGATAAGAATACTCAACCTGCAGAATTCAGATATGCTTTAAGTCGTATTTCTTTTTCTCTTGCAATTGAGATATCAAAAAATTTTGAACTGGAAGAATATGAAGTAGAAACTCCATTAGAAAAAACTAAAGGTTACAGATTAAAATATCCTGTAGTTTTAATACCAGTTTTGAGAGCAGGGTTAAGTATGGTTGATTCATTTTTAAAGATGATACCGGAAGCAAAAGTTGGACATATTGGACTTCAGCGTGACGAGAGAACTTTAAAGCCAATTGATTATTATTATAAAACTCCAAACAATCTTGATGAATCAATTACAATTTTACTAGACCCAATGCTTGCGACAGGTGGAAGTGCTGTTGCGTCATTTAATTATTTGAAAAAAAATAAGGCTGGAAAATGTATCTTAGCTTGCTTAATTTCTGCTCCAGAAGGAATAGAAAAAATGAATAATGAACATCCTGAAATATTAATTTATACTGCAGCACTTGACCGCAAACTAAATAATAATGGTTACATATTGCCAGGTTTGGGTGATGCAGGAGATAGAACTTTTGGAACTTTTTAATGAACTTCATGGATTGGTGATTGTATAATGAGTGGAATTTAAAAATAATTTATTATGGAAACTGCAGTAAGAATCAAACATCAACGAATGCTAAATGAATTGCTAACTGTTTGCAAAGAAAATCTGCGTCTGGTAAATGAAGAATTGATACGTAAAGCATTTCAATTCAGTTATGAGTGTCATAAAAATGATTTTCGCGCTTCGGGGGAACCTTACTTTTATCATCCATACGAAGTTGCAATGATTGTAGCCCGTGAAATTCCTCTGGACGATGTCTCTGTGGTAAGTGCTTTATTGCATGATGTAGTAGAAGACTCGGATACAAAACTTGAATTTATTGAAAAAGAATTTGGTAAGGATATAGCAGAAATAGTTGATGGTGTTACAAAGATGGGAGGACTGTTCAAGGATCAAGAAATTCTAAAAACTGAAGACCAGAGGAAAGCAGAAAATTATCGAAAATTGCTCTTATCTATGATTAAAGATGTTCGTGTAATTATTGTAAAGTTTGCCGATAGACTTCATAATATGAGAACACTTGAATTTGTTTCTCCACAAAAACAAAGAAGAATTGCAAAAGAAACTCAAGAAATATATGCTCCTCTTGCGCATAGATTTGGTCTTGGTGCTATTAAGTGGGAATTGGAGGATCTTGCATTCAAATATCTAAATCGCGAAGCATATGACAGCTTAGCAAAAAAAATTAATGATACAAGAAAAGAACGGGAAGCTTTTATCGGTAAGGTGATTAAACCTATCGAAGAAAAATTAAAACAAGAAAATTTAGTTTTTGAAATTAGTGGCCGTCCTAAACATCTTTACAGTATTTACAGAAAAATGATTAAACAAAATTTACCATTTGAACAAATTTATGATATTCTTGCAATAAGGATTATTCTTGAAACAGAAGATAAAAATCAATGCTATCTTGCTCTTGGAATTGTAACTGAATTATTCAAACCAATTCCTGATAGATTTAAAGATTTTATTTCTGTACCAAAGAAAAATAATTATCAGTCACTCCATACAACAGTTATCGGACCGGAAGGAAGATTGGTAGAAATTCAAATAAGAACCAGAAAGATGCATGAAATTGCTGAAAAAGGTGTTGCTGCTCACTGGAAATACAAAGAAGAAATTACAACAACAGACAAAGAACTTGAAGAATGGGTCAGCTGGGTAAGAGATATTTTTGAAAATGCATCTAAAGATGAAGCAACGAAAGAAATATTACAGAGTTTCAAACTGAATTTATATCAGGATGAAATTTATGTTTTTACTCCAAAAGGTGAACTGAAACGTCTTCCTGTTAATTCGACTCCAGTTGATTTTGCTTATGAGATTCATAGCAATATTGGTGACCAATGTATAGGAGCAAAGGTTAATGGAAAGATTGTTCCATTAGATACAAAGCTTCACAGCGGTGATATGGTTGAAATTATTACTTCTAAGAATCAACATCCAAATAAAAGCTGGCTACAGTTTGTTCAAACGCAAAAAGCAAGAAATCATATAAGAAAATATTTAAATAAAGAAGAAGAAAAATTAGTTGAAGCAGGCAAAGAATTATTCGAAAAAAAATCAAAGAAATTGAACCAGACATTCACACCTGATGAGATTGTAAAAATTTCACGCAAATTAAAATTTGATAACATTAGAAGTTTTTACAAAGCTGTTGCAGAAAATAAAGTTAATCTTGATGAAGTACTCAAACCAATAGAAGAACAGGAGCAAAAGCAATCAATTGAATTACCTTTTGATAAATTTGCAGACATTGCAAGATTTACAGCTGGCGGAGTAGTAGTTGAAGGTGAACAAAAAGGTTTAGCAATTAGTTATGCTAAATGTTGCAATCCAATTCCAGGAGATCCAATAATTGGTTATGTAACAATAGGGGAAGGAATAAAAATTCACAGAAAAAATTGCAAGAATTTAATTGATAAACTTCAAGCAGGTGATGAAAGATTGGTGCCTGTAACTTGGCCTAAAGCAGATGGTGCTTACTTTATTGCGGGATTAATTATTAAAGGGGAGGATGTACCTGGAATTCTTAAAGATATTTCAAATTGCATTACAAATTATGATAATACGAATATTAAATCAGTCAACATGAGTGCAGAAGATTCTATTTTTAAAGGAACAATAACCGTTTATGTAAAAGATTTGGACCACTTAAATAAACTTATTGATAGGCTTAAAAAAATAAATGGGGTTTATTCTGTTGAAAGATTTGATTCCCATAAACATTAAACAAAAGATAAATTTATGAATCAACAAAATGAAGCAAGAATTTTGGCAATTGATTATGGTGAAAAAAGAATAGGTTTAGCCATTACAGACCCACTAAATATTTTTGCATATCCTCTTATAACAATTGAGAATAATAAAAATTTGTGGACAGAATTAGAGAAGATTATTCGAAATTACAATGTAAAAAAAATAATTCTGGGTAATCCACTTAAAGAAAGCGGAGCAGAATCACGAATATTTCCATTGATAAAAAAATTCAAAGAGGAAGTTGAAAAAAAATTTCAGTTGTCCGTAGAATTAGTCGATGAAAGATATTCTTCTATAATTGCAAAAAAAAGAATTGTAGAATCAGTATCATCAAGAAAGAAAAGAAGAGAGAAAGGATTGCTCGATAAAAATTCTGCTGCAGTTCTTCTGGAAGATTATTTACGAGAGATTTCAATAGCAAATAAATGAAATTGACATTTTTAACTATAAAAACTATTTTGAAACAGAAAAATTAATCAATATTGGGAGCAAACTTATGACACTTGATGCACTCGGAATGATCGAAACCAAAGGATTGGTCGGGGCAATTGAAGCCGCCGATGCAATGGTTAAAGCAGCAAAAGTAGAATTAATCGGTAAAGAAACAATCGGTGGTGGATATGTTACTGTTATGGTTCGAGGTGATGTTGGAGCTGTAAAAGCTGCAACTGATGCCGGTGCCGCAGCAGCTCAACGTGTTGGTGAATTGGTTTCGGTTCATGTTATTCCACGCCCTCATTCTGATGTCGAATTGATTCTGCCAAAACGTCCCAAATAATTAAATTATGGACTTAGCACTAGGATTAATTGAAACAAAAGGATTAATTGGTGCTATCGAAGCTGCTGATGCAATGGTCAAAACTGCTAATGTAAAATTAGTTAGTAAAGAAAAAATATCCGCAGGATTGGTAACTGTTAAAATTGTTGGTGAAGTAGCAGCGGTTCAAGCAGCAGTAGAAGCAGGTGCAGCAGCCGCTCAGCGTGTAAGCCAGTTAATTTCTGCTCATGTTATTCCTCGCCCTGATGACCAGCTTGAAGATATTATTTATTCTTTTAACAAATTAGATTCTTCTGAACAAAAAAGTAATACAACAGAAGAAGTTTTTAGTAATCCTACATTATTTGACCAAGAAGATTCTGCTGAAGAAATTCACAGAATTAAGAAAAAAAAGAAAGAAACTGAGAATGAAGAAGCTAAGTCCAGACTTGAAGAATTAAAAAAAGAAGCTGTTGAAGAATTATCAAGAACAGAATCTGAAAATGAAATAAAAATGACAACTGTAAAAGAAGTTCCATCAGAAGAAGAACTTTCAAAACTTAATGTTCATAAATTACGTCATCTTGCACGTAGCTATGAAAATTTTCCGATAAAAGGGAGAGAAATTTCCCGCGCAAATAGAGAAGAACTCATTGCATATTTTAATCAAATCAGATAATGAATTTCTAAAAGGCAAAACTATTATTAACTCCACAATAGTGGAGTTTTTTTTATATTTAGTGTATGAAGAATAAAATTATTCCAATAACATTTATAATAATATTTTCATTAATACTCTGGGGTTCTGTTACTCTTTCAGAATATTATGTCGAAATCATTACTGTGCCAGTTGAATTAATAGATTTGCCACAAAATTATTCTCCGAACTATATATCCGATCCAGAAATTACCTTGAAAGTAAAAGCTAAAGGATGGGAATTGGCAAAATTGATTTTAACAGGGGAACATTCATTCTATGTTTCTGCTCATCATAGAATCGGAAAATTTAGAGTTGATTTGAGAAATGAAATTGAGAATAATCTCTGGCTTACTTCTGCTTTTAATGTTCTTGAAATATCCCCTCCAATTTTTGAATATGAAATCGATAAGACAGTTACAAAAAAAGTTTCTATAAAGCCTAATATTAAAATTAATTTTGCAGAGAATTATGATTTGGTTTCAGATTTTGTGTTGACTCCAAGCGAAGTTGAAATATCAGGTCCTGCAAGCATTTTGCAAAATATAAATTATATTGAAACAGATTCTGTTGTTTTTAATAATGTTAATGAGAAAATTGTACATGAAATTAATTTGAAGAGTATTAATGGTGTAAATTTTTCAATAAATAAATGCAAAATTGAGTTTGATGTTCAAAAAATAGTAGAAAGAGCTTTTGATGATTTATTTGTTGAAATTAGAAATGTGCCTCCTTCAAAAGAATTAAATCTTTATCCCGGTAAAGTTAGTGTAATTTTAAGGGGTGGAATTAATCGTCTTGGCAAACTTACTAACGACAGCATTAAAGTTTATGTCGATTACTGGGAAGCTATTCGAAGTGAAGAAAATATGATTGAACCGGTTATCGAAATCCCAGAATTCACTAAATTGCTTGATGTAAAACCAAAAAAACTTGAATTCGTAATTAAACAATACTAAATATGTTTATAACATTTGAAGGATTAGATTTTTGCGGTAAATCCACTCAGGTTAAACTTTTAGAAAATTACTTAAAAGAAAAAAATAAAAATGTAATTGTAATTCGAGAACCTGGTGGAACCGCTATCTCTGAACAAATAAGGAAAATATTACTTGATAGAATTAATGATAGCATGAAAAATGAAACAGAGTTGTTGTTATTTGCAGCAAGTCGTGCACAACTGGTTCATGAAATCATTTTGCCATATCTTCAGAAAAAATATTATGTAATATCAGATAGATTTCATGATTCATCTATTGCTTATCAGGCTTTTGGAAGAAATTTACAACTCGAATTTGTTATACAGCTTCAGAAATTTGTAATCGGCAATGCTATTCCTGATATTACTTTTTTTATTGATATTCCTGTAGAAGAAGTATTAAATAGAATGTCAAAAGTAAAAAATATTGAGCTTGATAGAATTGAAACATCTCCCGATGGGATTACTTTACGAAAAATTCAGTTCTATGAAAGAGTAAGAAATGGTTATCTTTATCTTTGTGAAAGAGAAAGTAGAATAAAAAAAATTGATGGACTTCTTTCAATAGAAGAAATTCATAATATAATAATTAAATATTTAGAAAGTGTTAAATGATTTGAAGGTAAATAACTATGAACCGAAGTAAAATATTTTTTGCAATAGCATTTATTTTAATCTTTTCTGGCTTCATCAGACATGATTCAGATTTTTATTTCGAAATAAATAAAAGCATAGATATTTTTGGAAGAGTATACAAAGAAGTAGCTCTTAATTATGTTGACCCAATTGATCCTGAAGAATTTATGCTTGCCGGAATTTCCGGAATGCTTGAATCATTAGACCCATATACAAATTTTATTGATGACAGCCATCAAAAAGATATTGATATAATAACAAAAGGGAAATATGGCGGAATTGGTGCAACTGTTGGTTTAAGAAATGAAAATGTTACAATTGTTGATTTAATTGAAGGATATTCAGCTCAAAGACAGGGATTAAGAATTGGAGATATAATTATTAAAGTAGATGATACTCCGGTTACAAAAGAAAATTATGAATCTCTTAGTAATCTGTTAAAAGGAGAACCTGGAACGAGTGTTAAAATTACTATTAGGCGAGAAGGAGTTAATGAAGACTTAACTTTTAATTTGATACGTGAAGAAATTGAAATAAAAAATTTATCATTCTATGGATTTATCCCGGAAAATTCGAATAATGTTTATCTAAAATTAAGTGGATTTTCAAGAGCTGCAGGAGATGAAGTAAAGAAAGCTCTCCTTGAATTAAAATCACAAAGAAAAATTGAATCGATAATTTTAGACTTGAGAGGAAATCCAGGTGGTTTGCTTGATGCAGCAATTGATGTTTGTGAAAAATTTTTGCCAAAAGGTCAGTTAATTGTTACTGTTAAAGGAAGAGATAGTTCAAACGTCAAAAAGTATTTTTCTCAGGAAGAGCCAATTGCATCATCTCCAAGACTTGCAGTATTAATTGACGAAGGTTCGGCTTCAGCATCAGAAATTGTAGCAGGTGCAGTTCAGGACCATGACAGAGCTGTAATTGTTGGAACAAATTCATTTGGTAAAGGATTGGTTCAGACAGTTATTCCGCTTTCATTTAATACATCATTAAAAATTACTACAGCTCGTTACTATACTCCAAGCGGGAGATGTATTCAGAAAATTAATTACTCGGATAAAAATAAAGTTTTGCAAAAAAGCTCAACTCAAGAACAAACAGAATTTCAAACTGATAACAGAAGAAAAGTGCTTTCAGCCGGGGGCATTACACCAGATTCAATTGTGAATAATAAATCAAAATCAATATTAATCCAGAGATTACTTGCCGATGGTATGTTTTTCAAATTTGCTACTTATCTTTATAATAATAATTCATCAATGAATCTCAATGAAATTTCTGATAATTATTTGTTAAAAGAATTTAAGAATTATGTTGAAAAACAGAGTTTTCAATTTGTATCACCTACTGAAAAATTAATTGAACAATTAAAGCAATTAGCTAAAGATGAAAATCTTGGCGAAAAATTTATCGAACAACTTGAAAATGCTAAACATCAAATTGCAGAAAATAATTCTAAAGAAATCGATAAATTCAAAGATGAAATTATAAGTTTGATAAAAGAAGAATTAGCAGCAAGAACTATAGGAAGAATAGGAAGAATTTTAGAATCATTAAAACACGATAATCAATTTGAAACGGCATTATCAATTTTGAATAATCCTAAAATCTATAATAAATTTTTGAGTGCAAATGTTCATTAATATATTACTTCTTTTTTTAATTTCGGTAATTGCAGGATTATTGGGCTCCCTTGTTGGAATTGGTGGTGGAATAATAATCGTTCCAGCTTTAACTCTAATTTATAAAGTACCAATCCACAATGCAATTGCTGCAAGTTTAATATCTGTAATTGCTACTTCAATAGCCGGTGCACATAAATATGTTGAACAGGAAATTACAAATATTAAATTAGGAATGTTTCTTGAAGTTTTTACAACACTCGGTGCATTAATGGGAGCTTTGTTAGCTTTAATTTTACATGGCTGGATTTTAAGCGTGATATTTGGGTTGCTTGTATTTTCAATGGCTGTTTATTCCTATTTAACGCGTTCGAATGATGACTTAAATGAATTTAATTCAGAACTTAATCCTGAAAAAAAACTTGAAAATATAATTGGAATTAAAGATTCATACTACGATGCTGCTCTGAAGAAAAGAATTGATTATGCTGTGCACAATCCTCTAAGTGGAAGTTTTGTTTCATTACTTGCAGGTATTGGTTCAGGTTTACTTGGAATTGGCGGTGGAATAATCAAAGTATCAGCTATGAACAGTTTAATGAAAGTGCCTATGAAAGTTTCTGTGGCTACAAGCAAATTTATGATAGGGGTGACAGCTGCAGCAAGTGCTACACTTTATTTTTTAAGCGGTTCTGTTGACCCTCATTATGTTGCACCAGTCGCACTTGGAACAATTGCTGGGGCTACATTTGGAAGCAGCATAATGAATAGATTCAAAAGTAAAATTATAAAATTGATTTTTACAGCAATTGCTGGTTATCTTTCAATAAGAATGATATTAAAGGGTTTATCTGACGGATTAAACATAAATATATTTTAAGGTTAATATTTGTGGAAAAAGTTAATTTAAATAAAACTGTATCAAGCATACTTGCAGTTGGTATTTATACAACAATATTTTTTTATGTCATTGGTATTATTCTTTTACTCATCAAACATGAAGACTTCACCGTTTTTAACCAAAGTACGTTTAATAATGTAAATGACTTTATCCAGAAAATTTTCAAACTCGAACCGGAACCATTTTTATATATTGGAACAATTGTTTTAATATTAACACCGATTCTAAGAGTATTTATTTCGGTTTTCTTTTTTTATAAAAATCACGATAAAAAATTTTTTTACATAACATTAATAGTCTCAGCAATTTTAGTAATAAGTATTTTAATGGGTATGATTCTTTCAATAAAATTATGATAGGAGGATAAGTATTTGAAATCATTTAAAATGTTAATAAGTGTCAATCCACAGTATTCAAAATGTCCGTCATGTAAAGCTACTTTATCGTTACATAGCTCAAGAGCAAGGAATATGCGTGAACAAATTATTAAAAGGATAACATTTTTTAAGATTTATAGATGTAAAGAATGCGGCTGGCGCGGGTACAGAGCAACTTATACAATTACAAAAGATTCTTTTAAGGCGTTGTTTCTTTATGGTTTGATAATTTTTTTGTCAGCATATCTTATTCGATTTATAATCTTAAAGTTCGTCCCAAAATAATTATAGACTATATGAATGTTTTTGACTGAATATCATCCTTTTTGATAATTCAGAAATTGAATTGTAATCTTTGAGATAATGAATTTTAATTCGTTGTTTATTTCTTATTAACCAGTTCAAGGCAATTTTCATCCTTTCTAAATCCTTTTGTGTTACTTCATCGAAAAGATTTTTAACTCCTTCAAAATAATCTTCAAGTTTTTCATCAAAATAACATTTTTCTTCAATGAAAAAATTTTTTATATAAATTTTGCCTTCAAGCAAAAGCAGGTAATCATTATTTCGTATTCCATAAATTTCAATTAACACTTTTGCTTTGTTGATTGGTTCTGCAAGAATCGAGGCTTTATTTAATTGATTGAATATTGAGTTGATTATATCTCTTGTTGCAGCAGCTTCTTCATATTTTTTTTGTTCACTATATTCTTTCATTTTCTTTAAGAGTCTATCAACAACTGATTGATTATGACCTTTTAAGAATTCGTTTACCAGATTTAGTTCGTTATCATACTTTTCTTTTACATTTTCAACGCAAGGAGCCAGACATCTTTCAATATCACTTAAGTAACATTTTTTCTTTTTATTAAATTCTTTATCACTGCATTCTCTAATGAGAAATGTTTTGTCAATTATATCTTTAATTGAATTTGCTGTTTCTCTGTTTGGATAAGGGCCATAATAATCGTTGCCATCAAAATCAAATGAGGTAACTACTTCAACATATGGATATTTATGATTATTATTTACTCTTATAAAATAATTGCTGGAATATTTTTTTAACAATGTATTAAGCTTTGGATTATGTTGCTTGATTAATTCTGCTTCTGCAAGTAAAGCAGTCAATTCAGTATTTGTTTTTTGGAAATCAATACGATGAGCTTTTCTTACAATTTCCTTTGTTTTGCGCGTAGTGTTATTCAAAAAATAATTGCTTATTCTTTGCTTTAGAGATTTTGCTTTGCCTATGTAAATAATTTCGTCTTTTGAATTTTTGAAAAAATAAACTCCAGGAGAATCTGGAATCGAAGATAAATCATCTGCCAATTTCTTTTTAATTAATTTGAATGGTTTTAATGATGGAATATTTTGAAAATTAATAATATCAGCTACAGTTTCAGCATTATGTTCATTGCGCAGATATGAAAACATTTTAATAAATATTTTTGCTGTTGCCATTGCATCTCCCAATCCTTGATGTATTCCCCGATGTCGTATTTTAAAAAATCTTGTTAAACTGCCTAAAGATTTACTTGGAAGTTCGGGAAATAATCTTTTTGCTAATTTTAAAGTGCATATGGCTGGATTGGGAGGAATCTCAAGATTTGCACTTAAACATTCTTGTCTAAGGAATGAGTAGTCAAAATTAAGATGATGAGCAACTAAAACTGAATCACCAATAAATTCTATAATTCTCGGATATAAATCTTCAAAATAGGGAGCATCTGTTACATCAGAATTTGTTATTCCAGTTAATAATGTAATTGAATATGGAATTTGTCGACCTGGGTTTATGAAAGATTGAAAAGTATCTACAATTTTTCCTTTATGAATCTTAACAATTCCGATTTCGATTACTTTATCAAACTTGGCAGTAGTTCCAGTGGTTTCAAAATCAAAAACACAATACTCTGCATTCTCAAATTGGATTTCTTTTAATTCCATATCCTCTGTTTTTTATTATGACAAATTTAATAAACAGACAATAATTAAAATGGGGAATAATCGGCACTCATTAAATCAATATTAGCATTTAATTAAAAATATTTAGGTAATATTCTTGAGAAAAAATTTTTAATTGAATCATAATCATTTCGTAATTCTTTCTATTTTCGATATATTTCTTACTAAAAGTTTTGATTATGAATATAAATATACTTTTTATAGGTGATATTGTCGGTCAACCTGGACTTAACATAGTTAATATGTGGCTCCCTTCATTACAGAAAAAATATAGAGCTGATGTTACAATTGTTAATGGAGAAAATGTTTCTGATGGTAAAGGTTGCACCGAAAAAGAAGCAAAACAACTTTTTGATCTTGGAGTTCATGTGATTACTGGAGGAAATCATACCTGGGATAAACATCAATCGCAGGAATTTCTTAAAAAAGATTCGAGAGTGTTGCGCCCGTTAAATTATCCCAGAGGAACTTTTGGAAATGGTTATTGCATAGTTGATACTCCGAAAGGAAAAGTTGGGGTAGTGAATTTGCAGGGGAGAGCATTTATGGCTGCAATTGATTGTCCATTCAGAACGAGTGATTGGATTATTCCTAAAATAAAACAGGAAACTAAAGTTATAATAGTAGATTTTCATGCTGAAGCTACAGCTGAAAAAGTTGCACTTGTTAATTATCTCGATGGGAAAGTATCTGCAGTTATTGGAACTCATACTCATGTTCAAACTTCAGATGAAAGAATTTTTCCACAGGGGACTGGTTATATTACGGATTGCGGGATGACTGGTCCATATGATTCTGTAATTGGGATGAAAACAGATGCTGCTATAAATAGATTTCTTTATCAAACACCTCAAAAGTATCAAACTGCTGTAGACAATGTACATCTTTGCGGTGTTTTTCTAAAAGTTGATATTCAAACAGGAAAAACAGTAGAGATAGAAAGAATTTTTATTCCAGAGTTTGAAAAAAAATTGAATTTATAGATAAAAATTATTAATTAATTCAAGGAACTCTATGGCTATAATAATTGATGGTAAAAAAGTAGCAGAAGAAATTAAATTAGAGTTAAAAGTTAGAATTGATAATGTAAAAAATAGGACCGGGAAAGTGCCTGGATTAGTTGCAATACTTGTTGGTGATAATCCCGCATCTCAAGTTTATGTATCTTCTAAAGGCAAAGCATGTAATGAAATCGGGATGCATTCGAAAGTTGAAAATCTTTCAGCAAATATTAGTGAAAAAGAATTAATTGAGCATATTAATTACTACAACAAAGATGACAACTTTCATGGTATCCTTGTTCAGCTCCCATTACCTAAACATATTAATGAACAAAAAATTATTGAATCAATAATTCCGGAAAAAGATGTGGATGGATTTCATCCTGTAAATGTTGGGAATCTTGTTATTGGCAAAGACACTTTCTATCCTTGTACACCTTATGGAATTGTAGAATTGTTGAAACGATATTCAATTGAAATTAAAGGCAAGCATGTTGTAGTGGTTGGAAGAAGCAATATAGTTGGTAAACCAATAGCTAATATGCTTTTACAGAAAAAAGAAGGAGCTAATGCAATTGTTACTGTATGTCATTCAGCAGCTGAAGATTTATCAAGATACACAAAAGATGCAGATGTTCTTATTGCTGCAATTGGTAAAGAAAATTTTATAACTGCAGATATGATTAAAGATGGTGCAGTAATTATAGATGTTGGAATTAATAGAGTGGAAGACAAAAATTCAAAAAAAGGTTATAAAATTG
>JARYLX010000129.1 GCA_029907415.1 Melioribacter sp. | reverse complement strand
GTAGAGCTCAAGGCAGAATTTTAGGTGGAAATCTAAGTCTTTTTACTTCATTAATGGGAACAGAATTTTTCCCACAGCAACAACTAAAAGGAGCAATTTTACTATTAGAAGATATAAACGAGGCTCCGTACAGAATTGATAGAATGTTAAATCAATTGAGGCTTGCAAAAGTATTTAATATGATAAATGGTGTAATTCTTGGTGATTTTATTAACTGCTTTGAAACCAATCCCGACAAAAAATCTTTTACACTTAACGAAGTAATATTTGAATATTTTAAGAAATTGAAAGCACCAGTAATTTATAATGTAAGGCATGGACATATAAAAGATAGTATTACATTTCCATTTGGAATTAAATGTGTTATAAATTCAGGAAATAGTTCAATTGAAATTCCGGAAAGTGCGGTAAAATAATATCCCAAATTTTCAAATATTACTCATATAAAGAATACTACCTCAAACAATTCTCTTTTTTAAGAAAAACATTTCAAAATGGTTCATTTTATGGTTTTTTTTACGATTAATCGGGCTGGTATATTTGTTGTTTGCAAAAGATAAAATAATTATATGGTGGGGCTATGGAATTCATAAATGAAGAATATATTTTTTCTTTATTGAATGATGAAAAGCTCAATGATACTGCACTTCAGAGAGATGTTATACAAAAAGCAAAAGAAGCAAAAGGCTTAAATCTGAGAGAAAGTGCAACTTTGTTGAATATTACAGATAATGAAGTTCTCGAAGAATTATTTCATGCAGCCAAAGAAATAAAAGAAAAGATTTATGGAAATCGTCTTGTACTTTTTGCCCCGCTTTATGTTACAAATGTTTGTGTTAATAATTGTCTGTATTGTGCATTTAGAAGAGATAACAAAGATTTAAAAAGAAAAACATTAACAATTGAAGAAATTAGAGAAGAGACAGAAATTTTAGTAAAACAGGGTCATAAGAGAATTTTGCTTGTTGCAGGAGAAAGTATTAAAAATTCTTCTCTTGATTACATCGGAAAAGCAATTCAAACAATGTATGATGTTCGAATTAATGGAGGAAATATAAGAAGAATTAATGTTAATACTGCTCCATTATCAATAGATGGTTTTAAAGTTTTAAAAAGTTTTGGAATAGGAACATATCAATGTTTCCAGGAGACATATCACTACGAAACTTATGTGAAGATGCATCCTGATGGACCAAAGAAAGATTTTGCATGGAGACTTTATGCAATGGACCGTGCTTTGCAGGCTGGAATTGATGATGTAGGTATTGGAGCTTTATTTGGTTTAACTGATTATAAATTTGAAACTCTTGCAATGTTAAGTCATGCTTTTAATCTAGATGAAAAATATGGTATTGGACCTCACACAATTTCAGTTCCGAGACTTGAGCCTGCACTCAATGCACCAATTTCTCATAAGCCGCCGTATGCAGTTGATGATTTATCATTTAAAAAACTCGTTGCAGTATTACGACTTGCAGTGCCATATACTGGAATTATTTTATCTACAAGAGAAAGACCTGAACTGAGACGCGAATTATTTCATGTTGGCGTATCACAAATTAGTGCAGGAAGCAGAACTTCTCCAGGGGCTTATCGTGAATCTCAAGAAAGTTTGAATGAATACGAAATGCAGCAATTTCAACTTGGTGACCATCGCTCATTGGATGAAGTAGTTAAAGATTGCTGTGAACTTGGTTTTTTACCAAGCTTTTGCACTGCATGCTATCGTTCCCAAAGAACAGGCGATAGATTTATGGAATTTGCAAAATCAGGGACAATTCATTTTATGTGCTCGCCAAATGCTTTATCGACATTTAAAGAGTATGTGATTGATTATGCTTCCGAAGAAACCAAAAAAGTTGCAGAAAGCTTTATTCATAAAGAAATTGAAAAATTAAATGGACCTACAAAAACAAAAGCAATTAAAATGATTGAAAGAGTTAATAACGGCGAACGCGATGTATTCTTTTAATAAATTTCTTAAAAAAGTATAGTATTGAATGAACTTAGAAGAAATTTTACATAAAAAGGAATTGACCAGAGAGGAAATTATTTTTCTTCTTAATCTTTCAGACAAGGAGGATATTCAAAAACTTTATGAACGAGCTGATGAAGTAAGAGCTGAATATTGTGGTGATGAAGTTCATCTTAGAGGAATAATAGACTTTTCTAACTACTGTGAACAAAATTGCCTCTACTGTGGCTTACGAGCTGATAATACTCATCTTCAGCGTTATCGAATGACACCGGAAGAAATTATTGAAACAGCAAAACAAATTATTAATTCAGGAATATTTACTATTGTTCTTCAATCTGGAGAAGATAATTATTATGATTCAGATTTAATTGCTTACATAATTTACTCCATAAAACAAATAGCTGATGTAGCAATAACTTTAAGTCTTGGGGAACGAAGTTTTAGTGAATATCAGACATGGAAAATTGCTGGAGCCGATAGATACCTGTTAAAACATGAAACAGCTAATCCAAAGTTGTATTCAATCTATCATCTGCATCAACAATTAAATGAAAGAATTGCTCATTTAAAATATTTGAAAAAACTTGGCTATCAGATT
The DNA here is from genome assembly GCA_029907415.1 of Melioribacter sp. GTDB lineage: Bacteria > Bacteroidota > Ignavibacteria > Ignavibacteriales > Melioribacteraceae > Rosettibacter > Rosettibacter primus. Next base: position 5,558 of record JARYLX010000129.1, on the reverse strand, counting down.
GGTTCTGGAAATATGATTGGTATGCCTATGCAAACAATTGAAGATATTGCTGATGATATTTTATTGTGTAAAGACCTCGATTTAGACATGGCTGCATTTGGTCCTTTTATTCCATCTCCAAATACTCCTTATAGAAGTAAAAAACCTGCAAGTGTAGAATTAACATTAAAAACTATGGCTGTAGCAAGGATTGTATTAAAATCAGTCCACATTCCTGCTACAACTGCACTTGCTACTCTTGATGAAAATGGAAGAATCAAGGGATTGAAAGCTGGAGCTAATGTTATTATGCCAGACTTTACACCCTTTCCTTACAGAGAACATTATCAAATTTATGCAAATCGAAAATGTATAAATGATGACCCCAAATCATGTCGTTCATGTCTTCAAATGCAAATTGAATCAATTGGTAGAAAAATTTCAACCTCGCGCGGCGACTCACTAAAAATGCAACTTAACAACTGAGTGATAATAATTTTTTAGCTACTAATTTTGATTGTATATTTCCATTAAGAATTAAAAATAATTCGGGATTAATTATGAGATTGTATAGTAAATCTTTCTTAATTTTTGTTTTGTCTTTAATAATTTTTAATTGTAGTTCTAAAAGTGATAAAGAATATTTTGATGAAGCCCTGCAAAAAATAAAAGAAAAAAAATATGCAGAAGCACTAAATAACTTCGATTACCTACTGAAAAATTATCCTGAAAGTAAATATGCTCCACAATCATTATATGAAATTGCAAAACTTTATCACGCACAATTATTGTCAAATATCAGTAAAGAAGAATCACTAAAAAAAGCAGTTAATTACTACAAAAAAATTTTTTATGAATATAAAAATTCACCTGAAGCAGAAAGAGCTTTGTTTGTATCGGGCTTTATATTTGCACATGAATTAAATCAACTCGATTCAGCAAAATATAACTATGAATTATTTTTGAAAAATTATCCTGGAAGTGAATTAGCACAATCTGTTAAACTCGAACTCGAAAATCTTGGTGTCTCGCCAGATGAAATATTAACAAAGAAAATGAAATCAAATGTCAATAAAAACTAAAGAAGTAAAATCATTTCTTAATCCTGATGTTATTGCTAAGATTGAAAATCTTGAATTAAGAGCAAGAATGATTGTAGAAGGATTCATGATTGGACTTCATAGAAGTCCATATCATGGATTTAGTGTTGAGTTCAGCGAACATAGACCATATATGCAGGGTGATTCACTTAAAAATCTTGATTGGAAAGTTTATGCTAAGAGCGAAAAATTTTTTATTAAACAATATGAAGAAGAAACTAATTTAATCTGTCATATTTTTCTTGACGTAAGCAGTTCAATGAATTTTAAATATTCATCTCGAATTACAAAATTCGATTATGCAATTACACTTGCAGCTGCACTAAGTTATATAATGATTAATCAGCAAGATGCTGTAGGTCTTGCAATTTATTCAGACCATCTTCATTCTTATCTGCCACCAAAATCTAATATTGTTTATTTAAAGACATTATTTACAGAATTAGCTAATACTATTCCATCAGGAAATACAAACACTTCAAACTGCATCGATTCGATTATAAATAAGATTAATAAACGAGGTTTAACAATTATTATTTCTGATTTTTTTGATTTCCCTTCAAAATCAGAAAATGATATTGTGGATTCTATAATGACAACTCTAAAACACATTCACTACAAAAAAAATGAAATAATTGTTTTTCAAATTTTAGATCCTATTGAAATGAATTTTGGATTCGACAGAGATTCAATTTTTATTGACCTTGAAACAAAAGATGAAATTACAACTCAGCCCTACTTAATTCAAAAAGCATATCAAGATGCTATGAAAGATTTCTTGAATAGGTTGAAGACTGAGTGCTTGAATTATGGAATTCAATATAACCTCATAGAAACTACTACACCTTTTGACAGAGCATTATTAAATTATTTTTCAAAAAGAGCAAAGTTGTATTGATAAGTAAATTAATCTGTTTGAAGAATTCGAATAATGTTACGGTTCTGTTTTTTCAATATATTTAAGATGTAAATAAGGAGAAATTTTATGCCAGTAAAAGCGGGATTTGTTTCGATTATCGGAAAACCTAATGTTGGCAAATCAACCTTAATGAATGCATTAATTGGAGAGAAATTATCAATTACAACAAATAAACCTCAAACAACACGAAAGAAAATTATTGGTATTCTCTCAACAGAAGATTATCAAATTATATTTCAAGATACACCGGGAATATTAAATCCAGAGTATCTCCTACAGGAAAGAATGCTTGAATATGTTGTGGCTGCTGCTAAAGATGCAGATTTAATTTTGTTTATGATTGATATATCGACTGACCCGACAGGTGAAAAAACTTTATCTGATGAAAAAGTTTTTGAAATTCTTAAGGATAAAAAAATCAAAAAAATTCTTTTAATAAATAAAGTTGACTTAGTTAATCAACAGGTTGTGGAAAATTTAATTAATTCTTTAAGCGAGAAAAAATTTTTTGAGAAAGTAATTCCAATTTCTGCTACAGAAGGTTATAATTTGCAAACTGTAATTGATACAATTCTTGAGTACTTACCTGAGCATCCCAAGTATTATCCTGATGACCAGTTGAGCGATGAAAATGAAAGATTTTTTGTTTCAGAAATTATTCGAGAAAAAATTTTTGAAATGTATCATGAAGAAGTTCCTTACAGCACAGAAGTGATAGTTGAAGAATTTAAAGAAAGAGAAAAAGGCAAGGATTACATTCGTGCAATTATAATTGTTGAAAAGGAATCACAAAAACCAATTATAATTGGAAAGAACGGGGAACTCATAAAAAAATTGGGCAGACACTCTCGAGAATCAATTGAAAGATTTTTACAACGAGAAGTTTATCTTGAATTGTATGTTAAAGTAAGAGAAAAATGGCGTTCAAAACCAAATTTATTGAAATCTTTTGGTTATGTTCCACCCGAAGAATAGATTTTCTGAAATCTTCATAAATTTTCGACAGATGAATGAATAATCCCAAAGAAAAAAAATCAACACACTTTTTAGGCGAAGGTGCTTTGCTGTTAATGACAATTATCTGGGGCGGCACTTTTGTAATTGTCAAAGAATCTCTTCAAGATATTTCTTCCATGTTATTTGTATCAATTCGTTTTGGTGTGGCTTCGTTAATTATTTCTGTTTATTTGTTTTTCAAAAAACATAAATTAAATAAAAATGCATTTCTTTCAGGAATTTTTCTTGGAGTTTTTCTTTTTATGGGATTCATGTTTCAAACTATTGGATTAAAATATACAACAGCTACAAAATCTGGATTTATAACTGGTTCACTTGTTGTTATGATTCCATTTTTGCAGATGCTCATTGAAAAGAAAATTCCTTCTAAAGGAGCTTTAATTGGAACTTTGCTTGTCTTTACTGGAATTCTTTTTTTGTCAAGTGATGGTAATTCAATTGAAAATTTTTTATCTGAACTCGGAAAAACATTTAACCTGGGGGATACATTAACATTAATTTGTGCTTTATTTTTTGCTTTGCATGTTGTTTATATGGACATAATTTCTCCCAAGCATGATTTCTGGATTTTATTTGTATCTCAGTTAATAAGCGTATCTATTTTTGCTTTTTTAATGTCTTTGATTTTTCATTTTACTTCACTTGAATTGATAAAAATAAAATTAACTTCAAATTTATGGATTGGGCTTCTTTATACTTCATTACTTGCGACATGTGTGAATTTTGGTTTGCAAACTAAATTTCAAAAAGTTGTAAGTCCAACCAAAGCAGGAATTATTTATTCATTCGAACCGATATTTGCAGCAATTTTTGCGTTCTTTATACTCAATGAAAAATTCACTAATTTTGGTTTGCTCGGAAGCGCATTAATTTTTTCCGGATTAATTGTATCTGAAATATTTGATTTTGTCTATTCGAATTTTTTTAACAATTCAAATGGAAAACATTAAAAGAGCAGAAATAATTGTTAATGGACTTGTTCAAGGTGTTGGTTTCAGATATTTTGTTTATAGACATGCTCAAAATTTGGGATTAAAAGGTTATACAAAAAATCTTTATACTGGAGAAGTCTACACGATTGTAGAAGGCGAAGCACATTTAATCGAAGAATTGTTTAATCGATTAAGAGTAGGACCAATTTCTGCAGATGTTAAAAATGCAACTATTAAATGGAGTGAACCTAAAAACGAATTTAAAACATTTGAGATAAGATATTGAATCAACAATTTAGAATTGGTTTTGGTTACGATGTCCATCCGTTTTCTCGAGATAGAATTTTAGTGCTGGGTGGTATCGTTATTCCTTATGAAACAGGTTTGGAAGGGCATTCAGATGCAGATGTTTTGTTACATGCAGTTTGTGATGCTATGCTCGGTGCACTTGGACTTGGTGACATAGGAAAACATTTCCCAAATTCAAGTGAAGAATTTAGAAATATCGACAGCAAAATTTTGCTTGAGCGAACTTATAATCTAATTCAACAGAATGGTTATGTTCTTGGCAATCTTGATGCTACACTTGTTATTGAAAAACCAAAAGTTGCACCGTTTATAAAATTAATGATAAAAGAAATTGCAGCTGTCTTAAAAGTTGATGAGAATCAAATTTCAATTAAAGCAACAACTTCCGAAAAACTTGGTTTTATTGGAAGAGAAGAAGGCGCAGCTGCTTATGCTGTTGTTCTACTCACCAAAAAAGAAAATTAATGCTCGAAAGTATAATTTCATACATAAGCACACTTGACCAATCTTTAATTTATTTGATTGTGTTTTTTTTCGGATTTATCGAAAATTTATTTCCCCCGTCTCCAAGTGATGTTGTTATAGTTTTAGGCGCTACTTTAATTGCTAATTCAACTTTAGGCTTTTTACCTGTTTTATTACTTGCAAGTTCAGGAAGCGGAATTGGATTTATCGTTATGTATTTCATAGGGAAATATTTGGGTGAAAATTTAATCCGAAATGGAAAGTTAAAGTTTATTAAACCCGAATCTCTTCATAAAGCTGATTTGTGGTTTCATAAATATGGCTATAATATAATTTTAATAAATAGATTTTTACCCGGAACAAGAGCTGTTGTTAGCTTTTTTTCAGGCTTTCATCGTTTAAAAAAATTAAAAACATTTATTTATGCCTTTATAAGTTCATTAATCTGGAATACTTTGTTAATTATGCTCGGAATATTTTTAGGCAACAATATAAATCTGATTGATAAATATTTATCAACTTACTCCGACATTGCTTTAATATTAACTCTTATTGTAGTATTATATTTCCTTGTTCGATATTTTGTAAAAAGGAAACGAAAGAATGAAAATACTTAAATCATACTATAAATTAAGTCCCGAAGAAAAAAAGAATAAAAAAAAAGAACTGATTTATGGATTAATTAGCGGAATTCTTCTTGGAATTTCTTTCCCGCCACTGCCTTTCCCGGTTTTTATTTTTTTTGCTTTCATTCCTTACTTATTTGTAATTGAAAAAAAACAACAACTTGGTTCAATAAATCGATTTACATACTTTACAATTTTTTTCTTTACATTA